>NZ_JBLYIG010000362.1:0-2342 GCF_049222245.1 Nitrospira sp. BLG_2
CGGATTGATCATTGGATTTGCAGGGACAGGCATCGGCATTCCCTTGGGCTACGCATTTCTCTGGTTGATTCAAACATTTTGGACGTTCGACCCGAGCGTGTACTCCATCTCCACCATTCCGGTTCATGTACTGGCCGAAGATGTCCTCCTGGTGGCAGGGTCCGCCATTCTGATCAGTTTTTTGGCGACGGTCTATCCGGCCAATCAGGCCGCGAAGCTGGAACCCGTCGCTGCGTTGCGGTATGAATGACCGTTGTTCGTCAAGCGTGACCTCGGCGGGGCCGACGAGCGTATGATGATGGTTCCATGATCAAAGTCACCAATCTTCATAAATCCTTCTCGATGGGGTCTTATGAACTGCCCGTGCTCAAAGGGATCAATCTCGAGATTCACCGCGGCGAGCTGGTGGCGATCGTTGGAGCTTCGGGAGCCGGCAAGAGCACCTTGCTCCATATTATCGGGACCCTTGATGAACCGACCAATGGCACAGTTACGTTCGATGGGCACGATCTCTTTCGGATGACGGATACACAGCAGGCAGAGTTCAGGAATCGACGGATAGGGTTCGTGTTTCAATTCCATCACTTGCTCGCCGAGTTCACGGCGTTGGAAAATGCCTGCATGCCTGCACTCGTGCAACGCCGCGAACCCGTCTCCGTCAAATCCGACGCCACAACCCTTCTCACGGAAGTCGGATTGGGCCATCGCCTTCATCACAAGCCCGGAGAGCTGTCGGGAGGCGAGCAACAGCGGGTCGCCATGGCGCGCGCGTTGATGCAGAATCCGGATTTGGTCTTGGCTGATGAACCGACCGGGAACCTCGACACACACAGCGGAGAAGGGCTGTTCGGATTGATGCGCACCTTGAACAAGACACGAGGAACAACGTTCGTCATCGTCACGCATAACGACAAGCTCTCCGCCCAGTCCGACCGCATCATTCACATGCAGGATGGTCAAGTCGTCTGACTGTCGGATACCTCCATCGCCTCATCCTCTCGCCCCGTTCAATTCCGATATTTTTAAGCAGTCACCAAGTTGCCAACACACACACCGGACTTCATCATATGTGGTGTGGGTCAGCTGCGTTTCCTTGACGAACTATCATTCCTTCTCTAGACTCGCCGAGGTGTCTATTCGCTCAAGGATCTGAGATGCGCTGTTCATCACCGCTTCGCATAGGCGTGTTGCTGGCCGCCTCAGCGTTGCCGTCTCATGTATCAGCAGCTGAATTTGTGATCGCAGGTCCTCGCGCCATGGGCATGGGTGGAGCCGGCGTCGCCGTCACAACCAATGCGCTCGCCACTTATTGGAATCCAGCCGGCTTAGCCATGACCCAGACCGTGGATATTCGCGTCCAGGGGGGTGGGCTTGCGATCGATCGCCGTGGCTTAGGTGACGCACTTCATGATCTGGAGAACTTCAATACCAGCGATACATCGTCGGACAATTTGGCGAGAGGTCAGAGCATTGCTGATCGCATCAATCAACCAGGCGCGACAGTCTCAGTCAACGGCTCCGCCGGTCTCTATTTGAAAGGGCATCTTGGCGAACATGCATTGGGATTCAACGTGTCTGACGTTGCAACCGGCGGTGGGTTCGTCTCAACCCCTGTACAAGCCTCTCAGCCAGGCGGGGCAGGAACTCCCATCACCGTGGCGGGCCAGATGGCGCTTCGTGGACTCGAAGCGAGACAGTTGGCCTTTTCCTACGCCTATGCCTTTTCAGACAAGACTTTTTCAATCGGGGTTACCGCAAAGGTTATCCAAGGCGCCGCGTACCGTGGTTCGACCGACCTCCAAGGCGGGAGCGGTGTTAGTACGACTGATCATTTCGGCAAACCGAACATCTCAACGACCTATGGAATCGACATAGGGGCCATCTATCGTCCATCCTCATGGATCAGGTTTGGGATCGTTGCGAAGGACATCAATCAACCGACCTTCGATGCTGCCGAGGGCGGGGAGCTAAAATTGGAACCACAGGTTCGGGCCGGCGTCGCGATCAATCCATACTCTACTTTGACATTGACGGCGGATGTGGATGCGACCTCGAACAAAACCTTTGTCCCGGGGGAGAAGAGCCAACTCCTGAGTCTGGGAATAGAGCAGACGATCTTGTCTGAATTTCTTTCGTTTAGGGTCGGCACCTTCAAGAACATGCAGGATGCATCCACTCCCTTTGTTCCCACGGCCGGATTAGGCGTACGGTGGTTTAATTTCCGCGCCGATGCCGGAGGAGGATACGACTTTCGTGAAAAGGGTGCTCTGGTTTCTGCTTCTATTTCATTGACATTCTAATGGTATACTAAGCCCATGTTGTCTCGATCATTTGCGCACATC
>NZ_JBLYIG010000363.1:0-4112 GCF_049222245.1 Nitrospira sp. BLG_2
CCAGTGTTTCTCGAAGCCTTCCTCATGTGCTCGCGTAGCCGGGCAAAGAGTCAAAAAGCCACCACCACTGAAGTTCCCTTTTCTTCATACTTCCCCTGGCGGTACTCTACTGCGCGCATTGTCCGAGCACATTTCTCCTTACACTCCTCACCACTCAGATCGGGCATCGAGGCCGTTTCCATTGCGCGCATCCAACGAGGGCCTTCTGAGGCCGCGCGTTGGGCGAGCACCGAAACGACCTCGGTGCCCGATCCCCCCTCACTGCCAACCTGTCACCTCATATCCTTTTTCTTGCAGACACCGGTTGACGAAATTCGTGTAGGCCTGGTTCGGTTGAGAAGGGCCGGCTACGGCATGAAACAATCCGGTTAAGAGCCCCCAAACCGCTCCGCTTGCCGCGCCGATCATCGATCCTCGCCCCGCTCCCCCTGAAATTGCTCCCCCCACCGCTCCGCTGGCGGCACCGACTCCGGCGCCCACCGCCGTGCTCGTCGCGACACGTCCCCCCTTGCCTCCGCTACTCTGCTCTGCACCGGCTGACTCAGCCGACTGTTTGCATGCCTCGATATCTTGTTCTGCGGCTTCTTTTCCCACCGATTGCATATGTGCATTGGGATAGAGCACCGGACGGGCACCGGAGCAGGCCGAAAGCATCAACAGAATAAAGACCGCGCTTATTCGTCGTCTGTTCATGCCTTGCCCGTTTCGTTCGCGTTCCGTGGCAGTAACCGGGTCAACAGCACCTCCGCCGTAATCGCCTTGATGGATAATCGCTTGCGACGCGCCTGTTCTCCTGCGCGTATTCGCACATTCGCGCGGGGAACGCCACATCGCGCCGCGATAAAGCGAATCAGTTCGTCGTTGGCGGCACCGTCAATCGGACGAGTTGCCAGACGGATCTTTATGGCGTCGCCATGAATTCCGACACACTCGGTATGCGAAGCCCCCGGTTGGACATGGACGGTCAGGAGCGCCCCACGCTCACTGTCCCGCGCGATGACAGGCAGGGAATCCACGAGAATCGATGGATTCAAAAGATCGCTTTGACGAATTCGAGTACCGTGCGTTGCATGTCCGAATCATCAGTGATCGGACGAGCGACGGCCACGTCGCAGGCCCGCTCGGGCGGCACGCCTTGCTTCATCAGGGTGCCGGCATAGATCAGGAGCCTGGTGCTGACTCCTTCCTCCAACCCGTGGTTTCTCAGGTTGCGGACCTTTTGGCCGAGCTTGACAAGTTTTCCGGCGATCGCAGCCTCCACCTCCGCCTCGCGTTGGACCACCATCGTTTCGATGTCCGGGGAGGGGTAGTCGAATTCAATCGCCATGAATCGCTGCTTCGTACTTTGCTTGAGATCTTTGAGCACACTCTGATAGCCGGGGTTGTAGGAGATCACCAGCATAAACTCGTCGGCCGCTTCCACAATTTGGCCCTTTTTCTCGATTGGAAGCACTCGCCGGTCATCGCTGAGGGGATGGATGATGACGGTCGTGTCCTTTCGGGCTTCCACCACCTCATCGAGATAGACAATGGCCCCATGCTTCACGCCGGCGGTCAACGGCCCATCCATCCATACGGTATCCTGCCCTTTCAGGAGGTACCGGCCCACCAAGTCGGAGGCCGTGAGGTCCTCGTGGCACGCGACCGTGATCAGCGGTCGTCCGAGCTTGTACGCCATGTACTGAACAAAACGGGTCTTCCCGCAACCGGTCGGCCCCTTCAACATAACCGGCAGTTTCTTCTCGGCGGCAATGGTGAACAGGCCGATCTCCCCACCGACTTCCGCATAAAACGGCTCCTGCAGGATGCGATACTGCGTCATATCGACTTCACGCGCTTGCTGCGTCACTGCATCTCCTGTCTTATCGGAACTGCTTTGACCCGACGTCACCGACGTCTCCGCCTGGCTGCAACAATAAACGGAACAAAGTCTGAAGATCAAGCAAAGGGGAGGTATATTGTTTTGGGGTCTGAAACAAAGAAGGAGATAACATAACCGTTTCGCTCAATCATTTGATCGTAGATGAACTGCGACTGCTGTCCGGCATAGAGGCGCACCGAGAGCCCTACTGATTGCCGCATGAGGAAAACATGCTCTTTGGTGAGGACACGCTATGAGCTAAGCTCGCTGCACAAAACTCTCGCGCGTGTTAGCATACTGGCGGCGGACCCTTCTCTGTAACGGCGATGTTCAGGCCCATTCCAGAAACAACCCTCTTCCGGAGGATCCCTTATTGGTTGATCGCATCCATCCTCCTGATCCTGGCCTTGGCCGTCTCCATCATCCTGCTTTTCAGCCTTGAACGAGAAATGCTCCTTCTACGAGGCCCTACGGAGAGCGAGCGGGCTCCCGGGGAATTATTCCAGGCCCTTTGGCAGTCGCGCGGTGATTTGATCGTTGAGACATTCCTTGTCGTCTTGGTAAGCGCGATCGGTATTGCGGCGGTCATCATGTTGCTTCACTACGACACCGCGCGTAGGACTTTGGAGGAGGTAAAGGGGCTGGCTCGAAACATTCTCCAGAGTATTCCCACGGGTGTCCTTACAATCAGCCAGCGAGGAATCATCAGCGCGGTAAATCCCACGGCCGAGATGGTCTTGAATCGCACCTCCTCGGAGTTGCTGGGAAAGGGCTATGATGTAGTGTTTTCTGAAACGGACCCGATTCGACAGGCTCTCGACGCGGCGTTACGAGATCACCGTCATGTGTATCAGAAGGATCTTCTCTACGAATGCCGCGAACAGGACCCGAGGACTATTCGCGTGAGTACCGCGGAGCTGACGGGAGATGATAAGAAACCGGCAGGGGTGATTCTGCAGGCTCAGGACGTCTCAGAGTGGCTGGGACTGGAACAACGCGTCCGTGTTGCAGAAAAGTTATCAGCCTTGCACACATTGTCCGCGGGAGTGGCGCACGAGCTACGAAACCCTTTGAGCGCGATGGATCTGAACCTCCATCTTCTGGAAGAAGAGCTCAAGGAGAACGGAACGCCGGCAGAATCAGAGGCACGGTACCTCCGTGTCCTGAACGCCGAATGCCGCCGCCTTTCAGGTATTCTCGATAACTTTTTGAAATTCGCTCGGCCCGGATCTCTTGGTTTGCATGCGGTAGACATACAGGCGCTCATCGATCACATTATGACGCTGATGCGTTTCGAGGCGGAAGAACGCCGAGTTCGACTTGTACAGGTTATGGATGAACAACTCCCGCCTGTGCTGGGGGATGAAACTCAAATCAGCCAGGTATTGGTTAACATCATCGTTAATGCGTTTCATGCCATGCCGAACGGCGGACTCTGTCGGATTTCCGTGGCGCAGCGGGAAGCTATGGGAAAATTTTGGGTAGAGATCACCGTGAAAGACAGCGGCGTCGGGATTACGAAGGAGCAACTGTCTCATTTGTTTGAACCCTTCTACACGACCAAGTCGAGCGGCACCGGACTTGGTCTTGCCATCGCGTACCGAATCATACAGGACCACGGTGGTACGATTGACGTCTCCAGTGTCCCGGGAAGCGGAACGACGGTGGTGACCAAATTTCCCGTGGCGGCTGATCCGCTTCACAAGGTGGGGGTCGGCTCATGACACAGGCCGCTCATATTCTCATCGTCGACGATGAGGTGAATATCCGCAACGCCCTGGTGACCATGTTGGAGAAAAAAGGCTACCGGGTCTACGGGACAGGCACGGGAGAAGAGGCTCTGCGGCAGCTGGATGACGCCCGAATGGACCTGGTGATCACCGACCTGAGGATGCCCGGGATCAGCGGGATGGAATTTCTGCGTCAATTGAAAAACAAATGGCCGGATACCGAAGTCGTAGTCATGACGGCGTTCGGTTCGATCGATACGGCGGTGGAAGCGATGCGTCTGGGCGCCTATGACTATCTGACGAAACCGATCGATCGTGAGCGGTTCGTCGTAATCGTGGAGAAGGCGCTTGAGCGCCGTGCCCTGGCCTATGAAAACAGGCAACTCCGTGACCAACTTGAGACGAGAACACGTTTCGATCAAATGGTCGGCGAGAGCGAGGCCATGCAGCAAGTCTAAACCTTGGTGGAGATGGTGGCGGACAGCGATGTGACGGTCTTGCTCACCGGGGAAAGCGGAACC
>NZ_JBLYIG010000364.1:0-2373 GCF_049222245.1 Nitrospira sp. BLG_2
GCCGGCCATGGAGACGGAGAAAAAACAACACGAAAACGATATTCAATTCTCCAACCACTTGAAATCCGTCCGCGCCGCGCAAGGCTTTTCCCAGAGCGAACTCGCCAAGAGAGCAGGAATCACAAGGCAGGCGGTCTCTGCCATTGAATCCAATTTCTACTTGCCGACGACCGCGGTTGCCCTCCGGTTAGCGGCTGCACTGACTTGCCGTGTCGAAGATCTCTTCAGTCTGGCTCAGGTTGGAGACATCATTGAAGGGACCCTGATCGGCTGGGTCCCTCAAGCGGAGAGGCAGACGCCCTCGATCCGCGTCAAAGTGTCGACGGTGGGCAAACGGACGATCGTGCGGCCGGTCGCCGACTTGGGAGAACAACTGTGTTTCGCCGTTCCCGCCGACGGCTACATCACGGAGACGCATCAGAAGTCATCCGGAACCGCCGTCCTCGTACAACTCTCGCGCGATCGTGAGGCCATTCAACAAGCCATCTCTGTCGCCGGATGCGATCCGGCAATTTTCCTGGCCGGTGAACATTTACGACGACACAAAGATCAGACGACGGTCGTCGGTTGGCCGATGGGCAGCATGGCGGCGCTGCAGGCGTTGCAGCGCGGCGAGGTTCATGTGGCCGGATTGCATCTCTTTGATCCCGTCACCGGCGAATCGAACATGCCGTTCCTCCGGCGACACCTCAAAGGATCAGGCTACGAGGTCGTCACCTTTGCGACCTGGGAAGAAGGATTCATGGTTCGCCGGAGCAATCCGTTGTCTATCCGTACGGCCGCTGATCTTGCTCAGCCCACGGTGACATTGGTCAATCGAGAAGAAGGCTCCGGGGCAAGATTGCTGCTCGATCAGCACCTGCGCGCCTCCGGCGTCCAGCCGACGTATGTACACGGATACGACCGCGTCGTGTTTTCTCATTTTGAAGTGGCGCGATGCATTGAGGGACGCCAGGCTGACGTGGGCATTGGCATTCGTTCGGCGGCGAACCTGTTCGGGCTCGATTTCGTCCCCCTCCAGTCGACGCGCTACGATCTGGTCGTGCCGAAGCCCTACTTAACATCCCACCCGACGCTTCCCCGCTTGTTTGAGACCATCGCGAGCGGACCGTTTCGAAACGAGCTTGAAGCCTTGGGGGGCTACGACACCAGCGACACGGGGAAAGTCCATGCACTGCGGATCGCCTGATCATTTTCTCGCCAGGGTCTAACACACTCGTTCACAACACCTGTCGGAATAAGAGGAGAATCATGTCGAAGAAACCATTTTGGGGAGCCTTGCTAACAGGGGCGCTCCTGATTTGGGGAACGAACACGGCGACGGCCGTCGAATATGGAGAAATGGTACAGAAGGACGGAAAGTGGGTGTTCAAGGAAACGGAAGATCCGGTAATCAAGCTCATGCACGACAAACACTGGATCACCGACGAAGAATATTTCAACGTCACGGATCACCAGGGGAAAAATTGGATTGAACCAGCCGATGCGGTGCTCAATCGACGGCGGGAGATGGATTGGGTTCGATACGAAAAGACCGCGCTCCACCTTCCGGACTGGTTGGATCTTGGTTTGGAAAATCGGACCCGCTTTGAATCGTATGACCATCCGTGGCGGGCAAGTCAAGTCTCCGGAAATGGCGCGACGGATGCGTCGATTCCTCTGAGGTCACGGGTTCGGTTCGGCTTGGGCGGCAACGGGCCGTTTCGGTTTCTCTTCGAGGGGCAGGATTCCCGTTCCTTTTTAGATAACAATCCTGGCGATTTCCGCGATACCACCACGGTCAATGAATTCGATATTCTCCAAGTGATGGGGGCCTTGACATTGAACAACGTTCTGGGGACCGGATTGCGGACCGATTTCCATTTCGGGCGCATGACCATGGACCTCGGCAACCGGCGATTGGTCGCCCGAAACGCGTTCCGTAACACCTCGAATGCCTTCGACGGCTTTCATTGGCAGCTCAATCAGGACAAGACCTGGCGGGTGCGCGCCTTCATCGTCGAACCGGTCCTTCGAGACGATGTCAACATGGATAAGCAACATGAGAAGACGCTCTTTTGGGGCACCTATTTCCAAAGTATGCATTTCCCCTGGTTTCAGATTGACGCCTACTATTTCGGCCTGAACGATAAGCGAGTGGCCAACGTGGCCAATCACCGCACCTATTCCACGTTCGGAGGCCGGCTTTATAAAGAGCCCAAGCCAGGAGAAGCGGATTATGAAATTGAGACCAGCTGGCAATTTGGCACACGAGGCGTGACCGACCACTTCGCCTATTTAAACCATCTGGATATCGGCTACATGTTGAACATGCCCTGGACCCCTCGACTGCTGTTTCACTTCGACTATGCGAGCGGAGATCACAAGCCGGGC
>NZ_JBLYIG010000365.1:0-9670 GCF_049222245.1 Nitrospira sp. BLG_2
CGGATGATCACTTGGTGCCACGCCGCATCCTGCTCCAACGTGTAGCTTCCCGCGTAGTACACGCCCCAGATGTAGCACACCAACCACCCCATCCAGTAAAAGTACCGCTTCAGCTCCAGCTTATGGTCCAGGTTCGCCAGGTTCCGGTCCCGCGTCACCCAGATCCACCCGATCGTCACTGCAAAAAACACCGCGTTCGCTAAAATGTTAAACCGCCACAGCCCCATCCACACCGAATCAAACTCCGGGGTCATGGAGTCTAACCCGTGCGAGTACCCGAACGCCCGCTGGTACAGCACCCAAAATACTCCAATCCCCAAAATCGCCAACCACCCGATCTTCACCGGCTTCGAATCGTACCACTGCGAGATGTCATACCCTTTATCAACAGTCGCCTGAGGTGATGCCATGTCTAGACCTCCTTTGCTGACAATACATTAATGTGTAATCGCCAGGTTTGTTAAATTGGGCGTCCGGGAAACATCCAGACTGTGTGCATCGGCCACAACCAATGTCCAGGCCCCTTCTCTAGCCGCCGCCAAAATGCTCCTTTCGTTAAAGAGCGGCCCGCCCCGTCTAATATTTAGCAAGGCACCACTTTGTGTGCCATAAGGCAGTTGCCTAAGGTGTCTAAGGAAATTCCACTGGATGAATGGGGCAAGGATAGGAATAAACAGTTATTCGGAAGAAGGAGTGAGGCCGTGGGCCAGTGCGTACTTTGTCAGTTCAGCCGTCGTATGGAGGCCCAGCTGCTCCATCAGCTTCGACTTATGATACTCGACCGTCTTCGGAGATAGACCGAGCGTTGAAGCGATTTCTTTGAGCGTCAGTCCCTCAGCCACTAGCTGTAAGATCTCCCGCTGGCGCATCGGTAAGCGACCCTGGCCGTCGGCATCCGGCTCCGTTTCCGAGATCGCTGATTGGACAAGTTCCTTTGCAATCAACGACGTGACGTAATAATTCCCCTTCTTCACCGCTTCGATGGACTGTAACAGCTCGGACCCCGCCGACCGTTTCAGCAGGTAGGCTGATGCACCGGCCTTGAAAGCTTGATTGACATAGTCCTGATCCGCGTGAACAGTCACAAAAATCAATCGAGCCTGAGGGACTATCTTTCGCAAACGGCGCGCCGCATCGAGGCCGTTCAGCTTCGGCATCGAAATATCCATGACCACAATGTCGGGCCGCAATCGTTTCGCCGCATCCAGCAAAGACCGGCCGTCCTCCACGGAACCCACCACCTGACAATGTTCTTCCAGCAGTTTTTTGAATCCTTCCAGCACTAATGCATGGTCATCCGCCAAGAGTACGCGAGGCTTGCTCATGCACGCTCCTGTTTGAACGGCGCCCAGGCACAAATACGTGTCCCCTCGCCCGGTGTCGATTGTATATCGAAGGACCCGGCAACTAAGGAGACGCGTTCCTTCATACTCAACAAACCGAGGCTCCCTCGCCGGCCGCCGTCACGATTCACGTCAAATCCCACTCCATCATCGCTCACCATAAGCTGCAGGCCTTTTCCCGATCGCTGAAGCTCCACGCGCACGCTCTTTGCCTTGGCATGGCGAGAAATGTTTGCCAGGCCTTCTTGTGCGACGCGGTACAAGCAGGTGACGAGGCCTTGCGCCAAGTGTTGCGGTATGTCTTTTCCTATGAACCGGGCATCGATACCGGTGCGGGTTTGAAAGTCGTCGACAAGGCGCCGAAGCGCGATGGATAAACCCAGATCGTCAAGGACGGATGGGTGAAACTGATAGGCCAAGCGGCGAACGTCTTCCGAAAGCTCGACAAGACGGTTCTGAATCGCGCGCACCGTTCTGACTGTACCGACCGGGGCGTTCGAGAGCTGTTGTTCCAACATTTCGATGTCGATCGACAAAAGCGCCAGCCGTTGATTGATATCGTCATGCAGGTCTCGAGAGATTCGCCGTCGCTCTTCCTCTTGAAGGCGAAGAAGCTGGGAGGCAAGCAGTCGAAGGTCCCGTCGGTTGGCTTCGAGCGAATGTTCGGTATCGATTCGTTTCGATACCTCGCTGACAAGCGCGTTGTTGACGGCCATAAGCTCTTCGCTGCGTGCATGTAGGCGCGCTGCCCAGCCTTCATCCAGCCTCTGGAGTTCCTCCTCGCGTTCACGGCGTTGTAGAAAGTACCAAATGGGCAGTCCGATCAATGCCATACCGAAAACCCGAATGACCAAGGGCTTCCACACAGGTTCATCCGAATCCTGAGGCGAGAGAGTGGTGACATTCTCACGTGTCACCGATATGAGAGTTTCCACTTCGAACGGCGTCGATATCTGGTGAGGGAACAGCGACAGGAAGGATTTCGCCACTTCAGTCGGGAAATGAAGAATCAGCAATCCCACCATCAATGCGACGATACCGCCGGCGAAGATTCCCGTTCTAATTCGTGAGACAAGCATGAAGTGCCTCCACCACCCGAATTATCCACCTTCCAGGTCAGTCAATCAAGAAGGACGGATAGAGGCACTACGGTCCTCGAGCTGATCAGTTCGCCGGCCGGTTCCCAGAACGTAGACCGCATCCAAGCAACCCGCGTCAAGCTCAACCAAGCGTCAGCCTATCCCATGCCTTCTTCCAACACCTGCTTAGCCGCGCTTTTTTTACGGCCCGCTAGACAGCTGATCTTCCCCGAGTATAATGACATTCTGTTCATGCGTATGACCGGATTTCTGGTGCTGCTCGTCGATCTCATGGCATCCTCCTCTCATCCGACATCGTCGGGAGCCGGGCTGAATTATGAGGACAGTCCGTCTCTTGGCTCGCTGCGGCTTTGCTGGACAGCCTTTGAGCATCCCGAGGTTATTCTGAGCGGCCATATTGTCGGCATCCACTGAATGTTTGGAAGCCGTTAAAGGATTCACATGTCACATACGTTGAAACAAGTGCTCACCATTGCCGGCTCGGATTCCGGCGGAGGCGCAGGTATCCAGGCGGACATCAAAGCCATGTCGGCCAACGGCGTGTTCGCCATGTCAGTCATCACAGCCATCACGGCTCAGAATACCGAAGAAGTGACGGATGTCTTCGAATTGCCGCCGGCCATCATTGCGTCGCAACTGGACGCAGTCTTCGATGACTTCGATGTCGCTGCAGTCAAGACCGGAATGTTGTCTTCGGCGGCCATTATCGAGGTGGTCGTTACCATGCTGGAACCACAGCACGTCGCCAACCTGGTCGTGGATCCGGTGATGGTCTCCAAGAGTGGTCATTCTCTCTTGCGACCGGACGCCATCGAAGCCGTTAAAACCAAGTTGCTCCCGGTTGCCTTAGTGGTGACACCAAACGTGCATGAGGCGCAGCAGTTGTCGGGAATTGAAATTGCCTCGTTAGCCGATGCCCGACGAGCGGCCAAAGTGATTCATGGCTTCGGATGCAAATATGTATTGATCAAAGGCGGACACTTGATCACTGAACGGGCAACGGACCTGCTCTATGACGGACGGTTTTTTAACGTCTTGAAGGGAGAGTTCATCGAGACCCGCCATACTCATGGCACAGGCTGTACATTCGCCTCCGCATTGGCCGCTCATCTTGCGCGAGGAAGATCCGTCTTAGATTCGGCGCACGCCGCCAAGTCGTATGTCACGGAAGCGATCCGACATGGCTTAGCAATCGGCCACGGACAAGGACCGACGGACCATTTTTATTTCTTGGAGCGATAGCGGCACGCCGATGTTCGCGCGAACCCTCTCTCCTCTCACGCTTTGCGTCACGGGTCTCAGCTGGCTGGCGCTGGCGTCGATTCTCGGCCTAACAACCCTGATCGGGTTGGTTCATGGCACCCCGTTGCCGTCGTGGGTCCGGGCGTTCCATGTCCATGCTGCCTTGGTCGGGGGCGTGGCCCAATTCATTCTGGGCGGATTCATCTTCATGATCCCTCCGCCGAGCTCGGCAACCCAAAAAGAAGCGGACTCCCATTCCCTCATATTCTGGGCAATGAACGGCGGCTTGATTGGAATGCTCGTGGGGTTCTGGCTGCACCGGAACCTCATCGTGGGTGTGGCCGGTCTCGTGGTGATAGCCGCGTTTCTCTCTATCCTCCACACCATTTGGGTCCGTGCGAGCCGAACTTGGAAGTTCTCAATCAGAGATTCTTGGCATTACGCGCTTTCCCTTTTGTGTCTTGTCGGTGGTTCGGCCTGCGGAGAAATCATGGCGTTCGGGTTCGTTCCGGAATCCCATGGCTACGTACGCCTCGCGCACATTCACCTGGGGGTGCTCGGCTTTGCGACCTTGGCCATCATCGGCATGGTGCACCATCTCCTGCCGACGGTCTGGAATCGTCCTCGCTTGAGCCCCAAACTTGCCCGGGCAGGAACGATCCTGATGCCGATAGGCGCGGCCCTTTTAATCGTTGGATTCTTGAACTCATCGGTCCGGACTGAACTGGCCGCCGGTGCCATTCTTTTCATGGGCGGGATTTTCTGGACCGGCAGTCTGTTTCGAACGTGGCTTTCCTCGGCTCCTACCGGCAGCGCCGCTTCAGACCATCTCTTCGTCAGCGCATTCTTTCTCCTCTTTACCATCATTCTGGGCGGTCTTGTAGGAGCAAATCACTTCTCCGATCCCCCTGTACTCCCGTACGGAAAACTGCATCTAGTGGCCTATACACATATGACGTTCGTGGGCTTCATCATGAATGCCCTCATGGGCGTTTGCTCTTACTTCATTCCCCTCGCCGTAGCAGCCGATCGGATTCCCAATACCAAGAAGCGTGGTGCGTATCTTGATCAACTGAACACGATGATGAACCGCTGGCGCACCGTTCAAATCGCCGCACTCAGTCTGGGAACCATGGGGCTTGGTCTTTTGGCCGCACTCACTTGGAATGTGCCGCTGACCTCCCTCTACATTCGTATTGCAACCTGGACCTCGCTTGGCTTCCTTATGACCGGCGTGGCCATCTTTGCAGTCAAGCTGACTTCGGTTCTCACCAGGAAACCTGACCGGCTTCGGACAGATCAGACCTCGGCCGACCAATTCAAGCTCACGGCTTGAACCTCGGACCGGTTCGACTCTCGCCCTCACCTCAGGCACCGACTCTGATACAATCCTTCCATGGAAGAGCGGTTCTCATTTTTCGATCCTCATGGCCATCGGGTAGCCGCTATCTTGACCATCCCCAACGGAGGGACGGACAAGATCTCCATCCTCTGCCATGGGTTTCTTTCATCGAAAACCAGCTCGACGAACAATGCGCTGACCCGCATGCTGATCGGTCGCCATATCGCCACCTTTCGTTTTGATTTTTTCGGCCAGGGGGAAAGTGAGGGCCCGTTCGATCAGATTACCGTCAGCTTGGCAGTTGAACAGGCACATAGAGCGGTCGATCTCATGAAAGAGCGCGGGTATCGGCACATCGGCCTGATGGGATCGAGTTTCGGCGGCCTGGTATCGATTTTGACTGCTTCGCAACGGTCGGACTTGACCTGTCTTGCCTTGAAATGTCCCGTCGTTGATTTTGCCGAGGAGCTACGGCTCGAATTTGGGGTAGACGGAATGGCACAATGGAAGGCAACCGACACGATTCCGAACATCATCGGTGGCTCTCAACAAATACCGCTTCGCTATGCCTTTTATGAAGATGCTCTCCGTCAAATTGCCTATGATCCCGCGCGATCCATCACTGCGCCGACCGTCATCGTGCAAGGTGACTGCGATGAGCATGTCCCGCTGCACCAAAGCCGGCAGCTCTTCGAGGGGCTTCGAGCCAAGAAACATCTTGAGCTGTTGCCCGGCGCCGACCATCAGTTCACGAAGGGCGAAGATTTCACACGGATGACACAGGTCATAGCCGATTGGCTGATACAGCATCTGTCGACAGCTCAGTCATAATCAGCCGGCAGAAAGCGAACGATGCTTCGTCGCAACACTACCATTGTCGTTCCTTTAGCCTGACCGTCAGGTCCGATGTGCAGATTCCCGTACCAATTGGTTCATTGCCTGAATGATTTTTCATACAAGCCGGCTGGCTCATCTTTCCACCGGCTTTCACTATCCGCCAGAAACGTTCTGCAACATAGCTTTATGAGCATTGTCCTTCAACGCAACCGAGGAGTAATCCTGGCACATTGGTTGCGTAGTTGCGTGGCTTCCTTTACTCAAAGTAGAGACTTCCTTTTACGCATCATATGACTTGTTCGGATCGTCGAAGACATATAGTTCTCAGGCTGTGGGGCGCGCTGGTTCTTGTACCATTAGCGAGCGTCGCGTGGGCAGAGGGATCCGATAGGACCTCTCACAGTTTGATCCACCGTCCATCCGTGGCCTCGCCTGCGCCAAAACTCGATCCCATCCCGAGCCAGGCCCAATCGATTCTCCAACAGGTCGTTCCTCATACGTTACTCAAGAAGCCGACGCCGCCGACGCCGCCAGTTGAACCAGCGGGTGCGGTTTCCCCATTAAGTTCCTCACAATTAGGCGCCTCGGCTTCTTCGATGAACCAAGCGGTCCTCCCCGGAATTTCTCCTGCATCAGACACTCGCCCATCGGCTGGAGTTTCGACGGGAACAGCCGCCGCGCCACTGGCCTCCGCAGCAGTCAGCCCCAGGACGGAATCTTCCCGTCTTCCCGGTGCACTACAACGTCTGTTGCGGGACAACCCGGCCTTCATCAAGCTCATGCACGTTCCTGCCCCTGTCGAATCCACACCGCCTCCGTCGCAATCTCCACCATCGACGGCTCCGCCACCAGTTTCACCGATCAACAAGGTGACACTCACGTGGGCCGCAAACAAGGAGTCTGATCTGGCCGGGTATAAGATCTATGTAGGAACATCCTCAGGTACCTACGACTTCCCTGGCTCGCCATTCATCATCGGCAAGATCACGACGTATATAGTGACGAACCTCCAACCGAAAACGACTTACTTCTTCGCGGTTTCTGCCTATGACATCGCCGGTAACGAAAGCCCGCTCTCGAACGAAGCCAGCAAGAGCATCTTTTGACGGTTGCTGAACCCTCCTCGTTCTCATCTACACCGCTTAGCTGGGGAAGATACTAGTCGTTTTGGGACGCGTTAGAGGTCCATAAGAGATCGTGCGATGGAATCCTCGCGGGAATTGCGGTTCACGTTCTCAAGTCTATAGACGCCTCCATATCCAGAGCATTGAAAAGACAGAAGGTCCTCATGCGGAGTCGCACCTCCGAACGTCATGAATGCAAATGTAATCCAGGACATTCTATTACAGGTACTGTTCGCCCTTGCCTATTACGCGATTCTGGTGACCGTCATGCGGCTCGCCGGGAAACGGCTTGCCGGTCAGACCACCACATTTGATCTGGTGATACTCATCACCATCAGTGTCGTGCTGCAGACCACGGCACTTCGCGAAGGTGTGCTTAACGCGATTGTATTCATCGCAACGGTATTCGGATCGCACCAACTCCTCGCGACGGCATGCGCCAGGTCAAAACGCATTCGCACAATTGTGCGCGGTTGTCCGCGTCCTCTTATACGGAATGCTCATGTGGATTATGAGGCCTTGGCAAGTGAAGGACTCTCGTATGAGGAATTACTGGCGGGTTTGCGGAAGCTCGGCTACTCCTCTCCGAACGGAATAAGCATAGCCACTCTCGAAGAGACTGGGCACATCAGCGCGATTGCGATGGAACGTGACGAAAAGTCTCCACCAATAGACCGGGGCGTGGAAGTAAAGCTCGCAAAGTGAGCCTTAACCGGCCGCCTTCGTCACTGCTGAACAGGAAAGCGAATAATACGAGACTGGGAACTGTATCATCGTGGACGCTGGATTGGCCGGCCTCACCTGTGCGTTTGAGCCGGCCGAGCGCGGACGGCACCCATCTGGTCCCACTTACGACTCTTCCAGTTGAATCGTCTCCACATGGACCTTGGCGATTCCTTTATCGACAAATCCAAGCTGTTCGGCTGCTCCTTCGCTCAAGTCGATGATCCTCTTCCCCGAGTCCGGATTGTGCTGACTGGGGAATGGGCCGCGGTCATTCACTCTCACAATGATTGACCTTCCATTTTCAAGATTCGTCACCTGCACGTGAATCGGAAGCGGCAGATACTTATGGGCTGCCGTCAATGCCCGCGGGTTAAACAGTTCGCCGTTGGCCGTCATGGAACCCTTGTTCTGACGCCTTGTTTCTTCCCCATACCAAGATGCCAGGCCCGTCTCTTCATAGCTCTGAGCGCTGGAGACGCTCATCGGCACATAATACCGGCCTTTGACCGTATAGGGTGCGTTTTTCACACGCCCAAGGCGAATCGCTTCCTTGACCGGAAGTCCATCAATGGTCTGAACGTCGTCCCTCACCAAGGGATACTCCAATGGCGCACGAACGACCTCAAATGTAAACTTGCCGATGCGGTACACGAGTTTGGTCGTTCCTGTGGTCAATTGATAAGCTCCTCGCACGACCCATACGGTCCCTTTCACCGTTCCCTTAACGACACGATAACCCGTCTTGATCGTCGAGAAAGTCCAGTCAATCACTGAACAGGAGGCAAGACTCAGAATGGCGAGAAGGAGCAGCAGCGAAAGAAAAGTAACCGGCCTAGGACCTTCACAAAGACGCTGTAAGGACAGAGGATAAGATTTCATTGCTCAACACGTGACACCGTCATGGTTCCTGCCCCGTCAGCGAACATTCGAGAGCAACCTTATCTATCACCTAATGGGGAAAATAAAAAGGTCGCCGTGGGGATCTACATGCCCCGCTGGCTGGCCTATGCCGCAATGTCATCTATTTACTGAAAGTTATGGGCTTCTCGAGAAGAGTCAAGAATCGTGGACAAATGGTGATCTATGCAGCCGATCGTTTACGGTTGGTTGAGCCCTTGATGGAACGTCTGGATGCCTGAGTCGACTTCCCTGCGGCATCACATAGGATGCGTAAGGCTTGGTTTACAGAAGCTGAATCGGGAAATACTTTCGCCAATTCAGGATCGACGAGCACAAGATTTGTCCCCGCCATTGCTTGCTTATAGTATTTCCCCCTCACGTTGCCCTTCAGTTTTGTCAAATCGTACTCAGGTCGGAGACCGTCCTTGCCCCCTTTAGAGGAAATCTTCCGCATACTGTTTCCTTTCTTTTGGAGTTGCTTTCCTCGCGCTTATGATTCGAATCCGCTCTCCACGATCACAATGCGAGAGGAACAGCACACGACCTTGTGTTGATATACCGATAGTAATTTCTCGTGGCTCTTCGTCCGAATGGTCTGGGTCCTGGAAGGTCAGCGCATCTGCATCCTGAAAAACCGAAGCCGCCTCCTCAAACGACACGCCGTGCTTCCGTCGGTTGGCTTCAGCCTTCCTCGGATTCCACTCATACGTCACAGGCTAAGATAACATGTCTCTGCATCTTTAAGCGAATCAGAAATCCGGCGGCGTGATTGCCTGCCGAAAGATTCAGCGTGTGCGTGGCATCATGTCCATGTTTGGCGAGCAGGGCACAAAGGCGGCGTGGGAGATGCGCATCAACCAGAAATTTCACGTCAAGGCCAGATGAATACTCTTGACTGCCAGTATCTTACGCAAAACTCCAAACAAGCCAAAATATCGTCTCGCTCCAAATCAGGAAATTCGGCCAAGACCTGCTCCACGGAATCCCCTCCGGCCAGATATTCAAGAATACTTTCTACGGAGTACCGCAAGCCGCGAATATCGAAACGTGAATGAT
>NZ_JBLYIG010000366.1:0-3486 GCF_049222245.1 Nitrospira sp. BLG_2
CCAAGCTCAAATTGGGAATCGCCCAAGTTCGATTGAAGCTTTACGATCAGGCACGCGACACCTTTCATGCGCTGACCGTTGAACAAGGACCCCGGTCGAATGAAGCCACCGTATGGCTGGGTCGGGTCTATCTTAGACAGGGACTGGGAGATAAGTTATTGGATCTCTGCCGGACCGTTCCGAAGCGAACGATGACGCCCGAACAAAAAGGGCAGATCAATTTATTTGCCGGGATCTGGTTGGAAGACGAGGCGCGATTCGATGAGGCGATTGCAAGATATCGACAGGTGGCTAAGTTCGGAGAGCCGGCTTCTCAACGAGCGGAAGCACAATGGCGGGAAGGGTGGGTGTTTTACCGAACGGCTCGTTATCGGGAGGCGATCTCAGCGTGGAGCCGGATCGTCGATCAAAAGGACAACGACTTTGAACCTCAGGCACTCTACTGGACTGCTCGTTCCTACGGCTATGTGGAAGGTGTGAAGTCAAAAGAGCTGTTTGCTCTCCTCTGCCAACGGTTTCCATATACCTACTACTGCCAGCTGGCGCGCGAACAGACAGACCAGTCGGTTTCCGGGCAGGCGAAACGAGAAGGCTCCGTTATCACTGCCTCGTCCACTGAACCTATCCCGGGGGATACGCAGCTGTCGGCTCAGGACAATCCGACCAGCAGTCGCATGCAGATCGAGCTTCAGCCGGCGTACCGGCGGGCGGTGGAGCTCAGAACACTCGGCCTTGAACAGGATGCCGCACGAGAACTCGGCGCGTTGACGGATCGGTATGGTCGTGACCCAGAGATGTTGGCCGCGTTGTCGATGATGCTGAACGAGGTCGGTGCCTACCATCATGCCTTGCGCCTGGTACGGTCTCGATTTCGTGAGAAACTGGAGCGAACCGGTGGGGCAGTCGCGGATGGACTTTGGAGTGTGGCCTATCCAACCGGATTGATTCCCACGATTAAAATGTCGGGAGCCAACGGGATAGATCCGTTTCTTGTTGCCGCGATCATTCGGGAAGAAAGTCAATATGACCGGAGAGCCGTTTCGCGTGTCGGGGCGATCGGGTGGAGGCAAGTCATGCCCGCCACCGCAAACGTGGTGGCGCAACAGCACCGTCTTCCAAACCTATCCCGGGAAGATTTGTTCGATCAAGAAACCAATATCCGAATCGGGGCCAGATATGTAGAGCAACTGTTTACGCAGTTTGCCGGAAATGTAGTGCAGACGATCGCCGCGTACAATGCCGGCCCAATCGTTGTGGGAACTTGGGCGGCAACCTATCGGGAATGCAGCGAGGATGAATTTGTCGAATTGATCCACTATCAGGAGACCAGGCAATACGTCAAACGGGTACTGCGCAGCTACAAGGAATACCTACGTCTAGCTGGGGTTCAAAAGACCGTTTCTTGACAAGGTCTTGTGAAGTTTTTATAGTGCGCCACAATCCGTAGGGGCAATAATGAAGAGGGGTTGATTATGTCGCTGGATCGACTTGATGCATTGGAAACTCGAATTCGTGACTTGGTGAAGCTCGTCCAGGAACTCAAACGAAGGAACGCGCTATTGGAAGAGGAGCTCAAGACGGCTCGCCAGCGGTTGGCTGCGCAGGACGATACGAATCGCAAATGGGAAATGGAACGGATGGACATCAAGGCGCGAATCGAAAAAGTCATGAATGAAATGGAGCTGCTTGAATGTATCGAGGATACCAAGGAGGTGGTCATTGACTAAGACCATTGATGTGGAGATTTATGGTCAACGGTACACGATCACGGGAGACGGCGATGATGCCTATATCCGGCGGCTGGCTCATTTTGTCGACGATCATATGAAACATTTGGCGGAGGGAATGAAGACGACGACTCCATCGAAGTTGGCAGTGCTGACGGCGATCAACCTGGCCCATCAGTTGTTTGAGTCCGAGAAAAAGCGGGTCCAAGGAGAGGCTGACGTCGAACGGCGGATGGTGACGTTGATGGAATCGATCGACGAACAGATGCCGACATCCCTCTTCCGGTAGCGGTGATTCGTCTTGTTTTCAAAGAGTCGCTTTGTTATCATATAGATCGGTGACTGTGTGAGTGAAAAGGAAAGGCGATTATCGTCGATTGATCTACTGGAAATTGCTGAGAGAATTACAGCGAATATCTATCTGATGGGATACGAAGTGTTGATTTGGTGGATGCTCAAGGGATGGGCCGTGCTTGGACGGGAGCTTCAACCGGTCATGCGGCGGCCAGTTTCTGAAATTGAGGCGATTCGGCAAATACCTGCCGGACAGAGAGAGTATCCACCTTCCATACCGATTTCGATGACTGACCCTCTCCAATGGCTGCTGTCTGGAAACCGGCAGCTGAGTAGGAACAGCCAGAGAAACTTACCGGGTGTGGTATCGTACCCTGACGCTCTCATGTGCTTCCAGGTGAGACGACTCGCGGTCTAAAGCCTCTTCCATTTTCTTCACTCACATCGTGTTCGCACCCAGTTCACTCGTCCACCCGGTCTGTGGCGGGGTGCTTGTACCAAGTTGAGGGCTCATCTGATTTGACTGCTTTCAAGAAGGGGGTGACTCCCATTTCTACCGCAATTGTTGTTTACATTATCCTTTCGGTGATCTTCGGTGCCGTGATTGGTGCAGGGGTCTTTGAACTCCTGCGGCGACGGATGACGGGTGCCAAACAGGCTGAAACAGAAGATTTGGCCAAACAGGTTGTACAGAACGCACAACGAGAAGCAGAGAATATTCTCAAGGAAGCCAGATTCGAAGCCAAGGATCTGGTATTCAAGGCAAAATCAGAATTCGAGCAGGAGCAGAAAGCCAAGCTTGATGAACTCTCGGGGGTGGAAAAGCGTCTTGTCCAACGAGAAGGAGGGCTCGACGGAAAGCTTGCCGGCCTGGAAAAGCGGGAAAATGAGTCACGCAAGCGCGAGGCGGATTTCGCCAAACGAGAAGAGGGCCTGGCGGCGAAAGAGTCGGCCTGCGCCAAGGCCGAGCGCGAACATCGCGACGCATTGGAACGGGTTGCCGGAATGACGGCTGATGAAGCCAAGAAGCAATTGATCCTCGAAATGGAATCGCAGGCGAGACTCGATGCCGTCGGCATTGCCAAACGAACAATCGAAGAAGCCCGTGAGAATGCCGAACGGGAAGCTCGGGAGATCATCACCACCTCGATTCAGCGTGTCGTTCGTGACTATGTCTCGGAATCCACGATCTCCGTGGTTCCCATTCCAAACGATGCCATGAAAGGCCGAATTATCGGCCGGGAAGGGCGGAATATCCGTGCGCTTGAAGCGGCGACGGGCATTGATCTGATCATCGATGAAACCCCCGAAGCCGTGATTATCTCAGGATTTGATCCGTTGCGGCGTGAGATTGCCAAGGTGTCGCTGGAACGGCTGATGCACGATGGACGCATCCATCCCACGCGCATCGAGGAGATCGTTGAAAAGGTCAAGGTCGACATCGACAAGCTGATGTATGAAGAGG
>NZ_JBLYIG010000367.1:0-21934 GCF_049222245.1 Nitrospira sp. BLG_2
AAACGGGACGGCACCGCCGATGGCCAAAATAAGGCCTGAACCAAACCGGCTTGATTGAACATCTCAGCATCGTGCTCGTCCGCAGTCAGCACGTGCGTCATATAGCTCACTTGCCGTTCAGCAAGCCCGGCCCGTTCCCGCAAATGCGGCCAACGCCGACAATCTTCATCGCTATACCGCAACGATTCCATGATGAGACCGACCCGCACCGGCGCCAGTCCGGTAAGCCACCCAAGAAACGCTTCCGAATACCGATTGTGCACCAGCCATACCCAAACCTGGTCGAAGCATTGTCCGGCCAGCAGGTCTTTCGCATGATGCAGCCAGGATGACGGCGAGGTGTCCGGAATGTCGCAGAGCGCCGGAATCGTCACGCACTCACAGCCGTTGGCACGGAGGCCGTCCTCAACCGAAAAGTTTCCCAAGTAGGACCAGGCTCTGGCCCGATCCCATGTCCCGAATTCCAATTGCACCAAAAGGATTCTGGGCTTCACCATGAACGTCCCGTGCCCCGACTAGGCCGCCAGTTTCTGACGAAGGGTCTCCACCATCCGGTCGAACTCCGCTAACGCAGGATCCGGCATGAAGTCGCCGCGGTTGCGTTCGTAGTACCGTAACGCTTCACGATGCGATCCCTGTTCACACATCGAAACCATTCGGTCCAAAAATTCGCGGAGCGGCAGCGAGTGCCGCTGTACCCTCGTTTCTTCGATGACACCGCCTTCTTCTCCCCTGGGTTGCATGATCGCAGCTTGAATCGCCTCGTCCGATGTCTCCTCTTCGACCGGCAACAACAGCCCTTTGTCCTTGGCGACCGGAACGTTAAGACGCAAGCGCTTAAAACAATGTGGGCAACCCGTGATGACTTGCAGACCATGAGTGGGTACCTGGCCAGGATCCGTCAACTCCACAAAGGAGATTTCTCTCGTACAATGCGGACACTCAGCAAATAGCTCCCAGAATCGACGAGCGCCCCCCAGCGTCATGCGATTGTGAACGGCGCGCTGAAGAATCCGAGTGACGTCCACCGTTTTGCAGAACGGCAGACTGTCGAACGCATAGATGGCCCGTAGATATCCGATCCATTGGGCATCCGGTATCTTGGTCATATTGAACGGAACCTGGTCGATCGTTTTGTAAAAGGCCAATTTGTCGGGAATCAGGCCCATATCCTGACAGGGAATATACAACGCACTGCCAGGATAGGGTTGAATGCTGCTCATGAAACAATGGCTATCCGCGCAATATTTCCTGTAGAAGTCCAAAGTCTCTGAAATGGTTTCTGGAGTTTCGGCCGGATCGCCGAAGATGAAATTGCCGCCGAACCCGATTTCGGCTTGATCCGCCAATGCAATCGCTTCCGCATACTGATCCGGATGCGTTCCTTTCTTCATGCTCTTGAGCACGCGCGGGCTCGCGCTTTCCAAGCCATAGCTGAAATAGGTGCACCCTGCACGTTTTGCCAATTGAAGCGACTCCAGACTCAACCGGGCATTCGCGTGTGTTTGGAACAGCCAATCGAAATCCCATCCGTGCCGCTCCCGATAGTCGATCAGGATCCGGCAAAACTCCTCTAATTTTTGTTTATTAACGGCAAACAATTCGTCCAGCACGATCAGAATGTTGAAGGGATAGCGTTCATAGAGGTGCTTGATCTCCTCCATGACGTTCTCCGTCGTGCGGGCCCGATATTTCGCTCGCCCCCCGTGTCCGTGAAGACAGAATGTACAAGCGAAAGGGCATTCACGCGCAGACACGATCGGCATGATTTTGGGATCCGCCCTGTAGAATCGATAGATCGGACGCGCCGCCCACGACGCCTCAAGCATGCCTTCAATGTCGAACATCGAATAATCCGGAAACGGATGGGTATTCAGATCTCGGCCGAATTTCAGATTTTTTTCCGTAAAAAACAGCCGTTCTTGTTTCCGGTAAGCCAGGTTGGGGATGGCATCGAGGTCCCCCTGCCGTTCCAAAGCATCGGCGAGCATCACGACCGTGTCGTCGGCTTCCCCGGCCAGGGAATAGTCCGGCTTAAGCGCCGAATGGATAAACTCCTGATCGTACGTGACGATCGACCCACCCATCAGCACGGGCACGGAGGGGGCATAGTGCCTGATCACATGCAAAGCATCCCGCAGAAAGGAGAAATCCGTGCAAATCCCCCCGATACCGATAAGATCAGGCTTCGTAGTCGCGATGGCCCGCGCAACCTTGTCATGCATCATGTCAAAGGCCGAGCCATATCCGGGAGCATTGTTGGGATTGCATCCGAAAACCTGATGACCGGCGGCTTTCAACGTGGCGGCCACATAAGCAAATCCGCATGAAAAATCCGATGGCGCCAAGAAAGAGGGATACTGGGTCGTATAACGGTATGTCGGCGGTATCAACAACACTTTCATCGTATACCTCGAGTCATCGAAAGAATTCCAAACGGTATTGCTTCAACCCATCGCAACAATGATACGGTTTGACGGATGCGACCACTGCATGGTTCTGCTGTTGGGGAGCGTGCACCGGATATCCGTAACGGCCTCGTGACCGAACTCCTGCTGGAATCATCAAGATCCGTGCCATCCGCGTTCGACCTGAGACGAGTATATTCCCGAGAGAATGATCGGTGACTACGCAGTGTGGGCGCTGACCGGGAAAATTCTGCCGATCAAGATCGAGTAGCACGAGGAAAGTCTTGACCGGTTGCCGAAGGAATGCGGGCTGCGATGTTCTTACCTGGCTCCAAGCAAATCGTTTCCCTGATATCGTCGGCAAACACATTGTTCGACTGCCTGACGGACGGATCCGCCCCACCCCCGATATTCGATGTACTCGAGCTTGTTGAATCGAAACTCGATGCCGATCATCCCATTTCCATGCCGCATATCGATATTCTTCACCACCCCCGTCAAGTTCGTGATATGTCCCAGTCCAGGAAGTTCGAACTCCATGCGAACCGTTGTTCCCAGGCGCAGCCAAGAGGGCTTTCGCACCAGTAGCACACTACATCCACTCTCGCTGAGATCTTTTAACAAACCACCGACATAGTCGCAGGCAGGCAACACGGATTTTGAGCTGTCGTCGTGATCAGCTCGCATCAACAAAAGCGGTTCGTTCGCCGGCACCCGGAGATGTTTTCGGAGATGCATTTCTTCCACCGCTTTTGGATAGGCCATGAAAAGGAGCGGTACCGGCGAAATGATTACCTCTCGTATTTCGCTGCGGTATCCCACCAGTTTGCCTTCATGGAAGTAGCTGACCGTGCACGGTGTGCCGCCCGCAATCCGCCGATCATGGCCGAGCTGAAGCGGCCATTCGCACACAAGCCATGCGTGCTCCTTCCAGCCGAGAAGCGTCGTGCCGCACGTGACCTTCTGTTGATCACACGTGAATGCAATTTTCAGCGACAACCCGACCGATAAAAATGATGGCGCTGGCGGGACAGACACGGCAATCTCGTTCATACCCTCGCCCCAAGATACAACCGATATGAATTGACTCTGATGATCCCTATCGGAATGTTACAGATGAATCTTGAGGGTAAAACAGACACAATGGAGAACATCGGCCTAGAACTGATTCGAACCCGTCATGATTCACGGACAACGATCAAGTTCGGCGTAGCTTGGCCGATAACACCATTGAAATGTCTCTTCTTTCGGCAAGTCCGAGCGGAGACCTTTCTATCCTGGAGTCCAAAGACCTATGGCGACAAAACGTATCTCAATCGAACAGCTCGTCCCCGGCATGTTTATCATAGAGATGGATGTCCCCTGGTACCGAACCCCGTTCTTCTCCCATAAGCGGCTGATCAAGGATCTGCAAACCATCCAACTCATGAAGCAGCATGGGATCAAGATGGTGACCATCGATACCAGCAAAGGATTAGATCTGCCGTCGCAACCCTCAATGAATGCGCGCGCTGCAAGCCGGCACGCGACCGACCCGGATGTCTCCGCTCCTCCCGAGCAAAAGGCCGAACGTACGTCTGAGGTGAAACCTGAGGATCACTCCGTCACCGTGATCTATGCAGAAGCTCAGGAAGCGGTGGAGCGCATCTTCGAGGATCTTGAGCGAGGAATTCCTCCGTCTGCTGAAGCGACTAAAGCCATCGTGTTAAACGTGTTGGGACACGTTCTCAGCGACCGCGCGGCAATGGTTACTCAAGTCGCCATTCAGAAAATTAAGCAGTTCGACCGTTCCTTGACGGCTCATGCACTGGATGCATGCATCTTGTCGCTCGTGGTGGCCATTGAAAGCGGACTGGATCGACTGACCCAAGAACAGGTCGGCATGGGCGCATTGCTCCATGATGCGGGATATGTCCGCCTCCCGCGCAATCTCGTTCGTAATCGGAATGAATGCAGCGGACAAGATAAGACTCTTCTCGAACAGCATTGCACACTTGGCGTCGCACTCCTCTCCGAGCATCCAGGCATGCATGAGGATGTCCTACGCATCGTCCGGGAGCATCATGAGAGGGCCGATGGAAGCGGATTTCCAGGCGGTCTAGGCCATGATCAGATTTCTCGCCCCGCGCAGATCGTCGGCATCGTCGATTTTTATGACGGCATGGTCAGTCGGCGTGGCGCGCATCCGGCCATGATTCCACATGATGCCGTTCGGCAACTCTTCTTGGCCGGAGAACGAGGACATTTCGAAAAGTCTCTCGTGGAGCTGATGATTCGGAGCATCGGAGTCTACCCGGTCGGGAGTCTAGTCAGGCTTAATACCGGCGAACAGGCGGTCGTCGTCGGAGTCAACCCCCAGCAACGACTTAAACCCGTGGTAAAGGTCACGACCGATCCGCAAGGAGGCTCTTATACGACGCCGATTGAAGTGGACCTGGCGACGCCATCCCCAGACCGCACAGTCCGAACCGTGCTGCGCGTTCTAGACCCGGCCCGGGAGCGTGTCAACATCGGCATACACCTGGACCAAGCCCTCTCACGAGCCGCGTGATGAAACCGCCCGGACGGAAACGCAAACGCCCCCGACGGCGACCTACAGCTCCTCTTTCTACGGCTTCCGTGTGCCTCGACCTTCTTGAAGGTCTTCCGTTGGCTACCCTCATCCTTGACAGTAATCTCTCCGTATTGGCCGTTAACGGGGAAGGCCATCGGTTGCTTGGACCACGGTTCCCATCCTCGACTGTCCGATCGTTTCCGTCCCTGTGGTCGATGCTCACCCAGTCCGATCCAATCACCATTACAGCGCAGCTGAACGACGTGCTGAAGAACCGCCGCCCGACTTCCGTCACACAGCATCTTCTCTTGCGGAGGACAACTCACCCCGTTCCGGTGAAATGGACGTGCGCGCCCAGTACATTCAATGGGATGGCTGTATTAATTATCAGCATTCGAGACTTGTCCCACGAGTTGGAATTGAAGCAGGATCGCGATCGATTGATCGCAATCTCTGAAGAAAGTCCCTTACCGATGATCGAACTGGACCGGCATATGAGCCTGCTGTATGCCAATCCTGCGATGATCTCCCTGCTCACTCAATTCGGATACAACGTCGAAGGATTTCCCAACGTCGCCCCACGCAGCCTTCCGGACATCGTGCAACGCTGTCTCGCAACAGGCCATGTGATTCGTGATGAGGCCGTTGCGCTCCCAGAAGCCAATTTTTCATGGACCTTCTGCCCCGTTACCACTCATGGCATCGTGCGGGGCTATGCCACTGACATGACGAGCGTCCATAAGACCCAACAGGCGCTCCAACTCTCCGCCGACCAGCTTCGCGAGAGCAACCGCCGCTTGGACCAAGCCTTGGACGAGGCCAAGGAATCGGCGCGCGTCAAGACGGCGTTTCTCGCGACCGTCAGCCACGAACTACGTACCCCCATGAACGGCGTGATCGGTATGACGAGCCTATTAATGGAGACCTCCCTGACATCAGAACAACAGTCCTACGCGGAGACCATTCGGCAATGCGGGGAAGCGCTGCTCCAACTGATCAACGACGTGCTCGAATGCAGCAAAATCGAGGCAGGTAAACTGGAGCTGGAGTGTCTCGACTTCAATCTAAGAACCTCGGTGGAGCAGGTGTTGGCCCAATTCGCCGAGCGAGCGGAGACGAAAGGACTAGAACTGACCGGACTTGTACACGCGTCGGTTCCGACAGGGCTCAAAGGCGACCCCGGCCGTCTGCGTCAGATCCTCACCAATCTGGTAGCCAACGCAGTGAAGTTCACCGACAAGGGCGGGGTGACCCTGCAGGCCTATCTCGAAGAAGACCTACCCGACGCCGCAGTCATTCGTTTCGAAGTCACGGACAGCGGCATCGGAATTAATCGGAACACCCAAGCTAAACTGTTCCGTCCGTTCGTGCAGGCAGACAGCTCCACGACGAGAAAATATGGCGGGACCGGCCTTGGCCTTTCAATTTCCAAACAACTCGTGGAATTGATGGGGGGAGGGATCGGAGTGCGCAGCATCGAGGGACAGGGCAGCACCTTCTGGTGCACGGCGCGATTCCAAAAACAGGCCGATTCTCCCCGAGCGATTCTTCCGACAGGGGATCTCACCGGAAAGCGTGTCTTGATCGTCGATGATAACGAATCGAATCGTGTGATCCTTCACCATCTGGTATCAGGTTGGGGGATGGTTGACGACCTCGCGGAGGATGCCGTATCGGCTTTACAATGCGTCGCGGAAGCAACGCAGCGCGGAAGGTCGTACGATCTCGCGATTTTGGACGTCGTCATGCCGGGAAAGGACGGGTTGCAGCTCGCACGAGAGCTGCAAAATCACCCGGCAGGATCCGGGATTCGCCTCGTCGTGATGACCTCGATGCTGCAGCGGGGTCATGCGGAGCAGGCCCGTCAGGCCGGTGCGATGGGTTACTTACCGAAACCTATCCGCCATGATGAATTACGCGACTGTCTACAAACCGTGCTCGGCCTGCCCGAGGGCCAAGCGCCGAAGGACACGCCAACACGCGCCCTCGTGCCTCAGCTCGTCACCAGGCATATGGTCGCGGAGAATGCGCAACATCCGCGCATTTTGGTCGTGGAAGACAACATCGTCAACCAGAAGCTCGTCGTGCGGATGGTCGAAAAACTGGGTTACAAGCCGGATGTCGTCGAAAACGGCAAAGAGGCGCTGACTGCGCTCGCCAAGGGAAACTATGCCGTCATCCTGATGGATTGTCAGATGCCCGTCATGGACGGATTTGAGACAACCCGGTGCATTCGAGAACGTGAAGTGTCGGTCGCATCGCGCGACTCCCCTGATGGGAGCGCGAACCGTTCAGAAACGGCGCTACAATCGATTCCGCACATACCTATTATCGCGGTCACCGCCAATGCGATGCAGGGCGATCGCGAGCGCTGCTTGGCAACCGGGATGGACGATTATCTCGCCAAGCCGATTAAACTGGACGAACTGCGGAGCGCTCTGGCACGTTGGGCATCCGCACCGCCCGATGTGATGATCCACGGGAAACAGTTCTCGATTCCCACAACGGCCGACCCGGCCCGAGGAATCTTCGATCCTGCCAAAATGTACCAGAACATCGGCGGCGACAGCGAATTGTTCGCTCAACTCGTGCGCCTCTTTCTCGATCGCCACCAGACCATGCTGGCTGACATCAGAACGGCGCTGGCTGATGCCGACTCGATCGCCGTCGAGCGAATGGCACACACGTTCAAGGGCACCGCCGGAAATCTTTGCGCCTCCGAAGTCGCGCTCACCGCCGGTCGTCTCGAAGCAGTCGGCCGCCTCAACGCGCTCCACGACGCCCCACCCGTCTACGCGCAGCTCGAACTCGAAGTCGCACGGCTCATCCGTATCCTTGAATCCTACCGACAGGGATATCGACCAATCACCGAGACAGCCGCATAGCACCACTCACGATCGCTGGTCCTTCACTTGTTGGGTTGCCTTTTCTACTGATGGGATGAGAGCCGAAACCTTCGACTGCACCACATCCCAGATCACATGAACATCTAGGCCGAAGTACCCATGAACGATGACGTCACGGAAGCCCGCCACTTTTGACCAATTCACACCAGGCATCATGGCTCGTCCCTCAGGCGGGAGATGCTTTGCTGCCTCTCCTATGATCTCAAGATTGCGGACCACCACATCGAAAACGATGTCTTCGGACTGAAATTGCTCAAACGTGAGCCCTCTTGTGTAGCATTGGATCTTTCGGGCGCTTTCCAGATGTCATCGAGGTAGTAAGATCCAGTTACGCGACATGCACGAGGTCCTTTTCAATAATCAGACGCATGCGCGCTTTGAGGCCTGCTTCGGTGACAAGATCGACGCCTGTTCCTAGCAGACGCTCTAGATAGGCTTTCAGATCCATATAGTTGTCGAAGGTGGGTGCGACCTCGAATGCCACAAGGATGTCCACGTCGCTGTCACGGCGCATTTCATCGCGAGCGGCTGAACCAAACAGCGCGAGGCGCCTTACTCCAAATAGTCTTTGCATCTCCTGGAGATGCACGCGCAATACCGACAACAGGCGTTCGCGATTCATGACACGCCCCTTCCCTCCATTGCAGTGAGAATCAGCCTGGGTCCCGTAACACCATCGGTCGGCCGGTTCTCCTTTCCAATCCAGGTAAGTTCGAGTTTCTGTTTGCCCATGTTCAGCTAGTGATACTTACTACGGCGGTTGTCAAAAGCACGCTTCGTACCTTCGAGCACGTTAACAACATGGACGTTAATCACTGGGTTTTCTATTGCCCCTGACACGTATGTAATTTTGGACGACTTTTTCCGATCAAATGAGCAATAAATCACCTGCTCCGCATCGCATACTACGGCCAAATTGGGATTGTGAGTCACCATAAATAGTTGCCGTTTCTTTCCACTTTCTTTGTAGAGCAAACCAACCATCGAACGTCCAAATAGTCCATGAGGGGATATACGGCTGGCTGTGAGGACGCTGGTGAGTGAATATGGAGATCCCATTGCCTCCATTCCGCGCCCCTCTCATATGTCCGCTTTGCTGTCACGATTCCAAACTATTCCGGGATTGGAAGTTGCTCTGACGGATCACTTCCTAGCAAAGGTAACTCCAGTCCCTCTATCTCTTGAATCGTCTTCCCCGCGATCCCTTGCAGATCCCCATACATCCCAGCCGTGGCGTGCATCACCCGCTCAATTTGTTCTTCCCTCTTTGCCCATTGTTTGATGATTACCTTTCTCTCTTTGTCGAGATCCTCCTGCATCGTGGAGAAGGCTTCGACGATGGCCTCGATTCGATGACGGAAGCGTGGTCCGGTCAGGTATTGGTAGATCATTTCTGTTTTGGTCTGCTGCCCTTCAGATGCTTGACGGGCACAACCGACCTCGATGAGGGTGTGCCGCAGCGTGTGCGCCAGGGGGAGCACCGTTTTCGGATGAGTGATCCACACATTCTCAATCACCCCGAATGTTTCAATTTCTTTGGGAAGGGATTGGCTGACAATGACGGCGATTTCCGCTTTGGCAGCGCGTTGGTCCTCACGAAGCTTCGCGAGCCAACCGTCGCTCCAGTTTTTGGTGCGTTTCGATTCCCAGATAATTGTCCCGCAGGGATGCCCGTTCGACCCCATGACACGCTGAAGCGCATCGCCGCCATGTTCGCCTTTGGGGACAGGCTCGATGGTGTCCCGTGGAAACTTTGCCCGGAGCAGCGCTTCCAATTCTAATTCCTGAACCTCGCCTTGAAGCTGCTGTGATCCTTGCTCGGCTTTCCGTTTCAACTCTTCAATCTGCCTCTGCATTGAGGCAATGGTTTGTTCTTTCTCCAGGACTTTAAGCTTTAGCCCTTCCTCGGCTTCTTTCTTAGCCTGTTCCCTTGTCACAGCGAGCCCTTCTTGAACTCGCTTTTCGATTGTCAGGTTCAGCTCACGCTTGGCATCGTCCAGTTCTCGCTGTTTGCGAAGCAGATCGGCCTGCGCTCTCTGTGCCTCGGCCAGCTTTGCCTCGCGTTCCTGCATCAGCGCGTTTAAGTCAGCAAGCTCCGTGGTCTTCTGATCAAGATCAGCTTGCAATGCGAGCTTCGCTTTCTTCGCTTCCTCAGCTGCAATTCTGGTGCGTTCGGAGCGAATCTTTTCCGCTACCTGCTCGTCGAGCTGCTCTTTTGCTTTCGCAATGGCCTCTTCGCGTACGCGAATCTCGGCCTCCCGCTTCGCCGCTTCCACATCTTTTTGAGCCAAGCGCTTTTCGTAGTCCCGGCGTGTAGATTCAATCAGGGGCGCAGCAAGCGATTCGGTCAGCTTGATTTCCGTCTTGCAGCTTGGACAAATGATGGTTGGCTCACTCATTCCGATTTCGCCCTTGTCGTGCTACATTCGGACCATCAATGGTGGCAGCGACATGAATCTTACACGAAGTCCCTGTCGTGGAAGAGAGTACGCATGCCCATATGCTTCTCAAACCGACGATCGGCTTAACCCAGCGATGTGCTTACCGCTTTTCTTCGGAGAAAGCAATCATTCCGACGTCAGGGCTGAAAAAGAAGATAAGATTTTAGGTGTCAGGAGATCAGCGAACCACAGGAATATCAGAACAGTGGGGGGGAAGGCCCGGCGAGACCCGACATTCTACAGAGTGAGAGACCTGCGCCATCTCGGACGATGAAGGTCCGGAGACGGGAAATAACGGGTGCCGGGTGGGAAAGTCTTCCGAGAGCACCAACTGCTTCCCGAGTTTGGTTTTATGGCAGATGATCAATGGCCCTCGCAAATTGACGGTAATCCGACCCGGATCATCCGATGGAATGGTTAAGATCACAACCAGCGCCAAATCTTCTCTCTCTCTAGCTTTGATTTCAACCAAGGCGTCGGCGGGAACGTCGATATGATACGCTGGATGGAACAGGGCCGGATCCATGATCACAAACGCCAGGGCCGGTTCTTCGACGGATTGAAGCCATTTGAAGGGAGCCTCGGTGTCGTGATCCAGAATGACATATCGCTGCTGCTCCGGGAAACCGAGCAGCCCCAAAGGAAACGTCAGGATGCTTTCGTCGCGAACTTCGAATGATCCAAAACGAGTCGATGCGCACTTCACGATCATGTCCTCACGAAGCCATCCGGGTTTTGACAGGGATCAAGCGACGCAATGCATCGATGGGTACCACGTGAGTCTTCGCCGCTAATCGGTTCTCCTCTTGAATTCTCACGTAGACTTCTTCCCGATGGACCGCAACAGCCGGCGGCGCTTCGATTCCCAAGCGGACATGGCCGCTATTCACCCCAAGCACGACCACGCGGATGTCCGGACCAATCGTGACACTTTCTCCACGGCGACGGCTGAGTACCAGCATACCGGTCTTCCTCGGCAAGAGGTATGAGTTTCACCCCTTTTCGGCCTACCCGGACAGAAACTTTACGTCACAAAGGTGCCGATACCATCGGTCGAACAAACCCGAAGAGCGCCACGCGCAAACTCATAAATAATTCAACAATGAGTTCTCAAATACCTTGCTCAATGTCCTGCTCGCCGCTTCGATCGCAAATTGCTGCAGAGTCAGGTCTGAAATGGCTTTGGCCAGATCGACGTCCTCGGTTTCCGAGAGCGACCGGAGGAAGAAGCCTTTGGTCTCCTCAAGCTGTGCAGCGCTTGTGGTCAGGCGATTGGATGTCGCGCCTACTTCTCCCTGGACCGCGGCTATTTGCGACACCCCTCGGTTCAAGTCGCCTAGGGCGTCGCTGATACCCAGCCCATCATTGCCGCGCAACGCGCTGATCAGCTGTTTGACTCCCGAAAATATATCCACTCCACCCGCAGTAAAAGCCCGATCTCCGGCGACATTGGTCGGAACCGTCTGGTCTGTTCCAACTTCGATGGCATGAACTCCGGCGTCCCCCTGGTATTGCAAACCTGAGACAATGGAGAACAGATCGCCGCTCGCCGGCGCCCCCGTTCCGTTGCTGAGCGTCACACGGACGCCGTCGAAGCTGATCTCGCTCCCGGATGCGTAAGTCTGGTTGGTAAGGACGTTCCGGGGCGACAGACTGATTGAGAACGCATCCCCGGTTTGAGGCCCTCCTTGCTGGCCGTTTGCCAACACAACACGCAAGCCGGCGAATGAAATCGCCTCGCCCGACACATAGGTGTTGCCGGACGACAGCGTCGTACTGGTCGTCTGGTCGATCACCGAGTACTGCGTTGCAGACGTAAATTGGATTTGATAGTCGTGCAACGTAAGCGCTGCCGCATTCACCATCCCGGCGTCTCTCACGCCGACGCCCCCGGCGTTGGACGACCCGCGCGTTGCGGTCACCGGAACCGTCACGTTCAATACATCGTACGCCGTAGCTGAAGTGAACCGGATCAGATAGTCGTCCAAGGTGGCGGTGTTGTCGTCCACAACCCGTCCATGTCCAGCCAGGGCTCCGCCGGTGTTGCCGACGGTCGAAGCGACTGTTGCAGTAAGCGCGAACGGCGCGCCGCCGGTCGTCTCGCTGCCGCCCGCTAATCCGAGTGTGTTTCTGGCCAAGCCTCCGGTTATGCGGACCGCGGACTGCAAGCCGTTCGAATCGGATGCAATGACGAGGTGATCCATTTCAAGCGTGACCGTTACACTCTTTCCGGCATTGACCAGAGCCGTATCGGCGTTAATGCGGCTTTGCACACGTGCCGCCAGCTGTGGACCCGTCAAAGATTCTGTCCCGGACGTCAGATCGATCGTGCCTGACGTGGTCCCGTCCACGGCCACGATAAGGGTATCGTTACTGCCGTTTGTCAGAGTCGCGGGTATCGTCATCGCAAGCCCGGTTACCCGTCCATGCGTGCTGGTGCCGGTGAAAATCCGCTGGTCGTTCAGCTCTGTATTGGCCGACTGCTGGAGCTGCGCGAACAATTGTCGCACTTCTTTGGCGCCGATGGTCCGCTCGACTGCGCCGTTCGTATCGCTTCGGAACTGTACCGCGAGCTGCTGCACACGGGACAGCGAGGCCATCGCTTGGCTCAACGTCTTGTCGGAGAGATCCAGCCTCGTCTGCCCGAATACAATATTCCGTTCCCGTTGCTCGATCACGGCAAGCGAGGCCTTGTCCAACGCGATGTGATTGAACGCGCTTGGATCATCGGACGGTTGGCGCACCAGCTTGCCGGTCGACACTTGCTGCTGGAACTCCAGCGCCCGCGCGCGCGCTCGGGCCAGGTTATTCGTGAGCACGCCGAAGGTCTGCAGCTCTGTCACCCGCATGGAAACCTCGATACTAAGGTTTGATCGACAAAAGCGTTTGGAACATCTCGTCGGTGATACGTATCAGTCGCGAGGCTGCTTCGAACCCCCGTTGGAACTTAATGAGATTCACCAATTCCTCGTCGAGAGACACGCCGGAAACCTGCGCGCGCAAGGTCTCAATCTGATCCTTCAGAATCTCCTTCGCTTCCTGTTCACGATCGGCCGCCTGCGCGGCAACGCCCAGCTCCGCCGCGACGGCCCGATACGCGTCATGCAAAGTACCGTCATCCAGGCTCGCAAACCGCTGGTGCTGGAGCGCAACCAGTGAGAGGAGATTCGTGTTGTTGCCTGGAATGCCCGTTCTCGTCGAGGAGGCCGCGACAGACGACGGATTCGTGAGTACGACCGCCAGATCGCGAGCCGCGTGACCGTATGAATCGACCTCGAACACGTCTCCCGCCGCCGCTGCGCCGGACAACGTCACACTGAGACCATCGAATGCCAACGTGGTCGGGCTCGCATACGTGCCGGAAGCCGCCGTGCCGGTGCCGGCGATCAATCCGAGCGCCGTTCTGGCCGTGCCGCCGGTCACATTGACGTCCGATGAGGAAGTTGTATCGTTCGACGTGATGATCAGGCGACCGGTCGTGGTGTCATAAGTCACCGCGACGGTTTTTCCAGCTGCCTGCAGCGTGACATCTCCATTGATCTTACCCTGCACTTCCTGCGCGAGGGCCGTCCCCGACGTATACGACAAGCCCGGGCTTGCGGTGCCCGCGAGCGTGATCGTCCCGGAAACCACACCATCGACGGTCACCATCAGTGTGTCGTTCGTCCCTGTCACGATGGACAGCGGATTGTCCACGGAAGGCGCAGTGATCGCCGTGCCGGTATAGTTGCCGCGAATCGTGGCCCCGGTGGTCGCATCCACGATGGAATAGGCGGTCGCCGAGGAGAATCGGATCTCGTAGTCATGAAACGTAAGGAGCTCGTTTGAGGTGATCGCACCGCCGCTGATCGCCGCGGCTCCCTGATTGGCCGTGACAGCCCGCGTGGTCACCGCCACCGGACCGAAAAAATCACGTCCGGTCGATCCGTCAAGTCCATACCCTTGTCGATGGATGATGTTCACGGCGTTGGCCAACGTCGCTGCCAGCTGGTCGAATGAGGTTTCCAGGTCTCGGACTGTCGTGTCGCGGACATCCAGCAGGCTGCGTAAGCGGCCGTTCGAGATAAGTGCATCGATACTCAAGGGGCGTGTGCCGCCGGTGGAATATCCGATCGAGAAAAGCCCGTCATTGTCCGGATCTTCGACTGCCGTCAACTGCCGGACCGAGCCACTTTCCACCAGCACCTGGCCCCGCGCGGCGAAGACCGTCAGAGCGCCGGTATCGGACTCCACGGTTGTGATGTCGATACGCGTCGCCAACTCGTTCAACGTCAACTCACGTTGATCTCGTAGGTCGTTGGCATTCTGGCCTGCCACTTCGGCCCTGATGATTTGGCTGTTCAGTTCAGCGATTTGGTTCGACAGGCTGTTGATTTCCGTCACTGTCTGACGGACCTGAAAATTCAGTGATTGTCGCGCCACCACCAAGTCGGAAGACACCTGATTCACGCTCGATGCCAACTGTCTGGCGTTCGCCAACAAGACAGAGCGGGCCGCCAGTTCACCTGGATTGGTTGATACATCTTGCAGGCCACGGAAAAAGTCGTTCATTCGGGCGGCGATGCCTTGATTATTGCTGTCTCCGAACAAATTCTGCAGCCGGAACAACTCCTCTCGCGACACCGACAAGCGTCCAAGGTTCTGCTGGACAGTCGTAAGCTGCCGATTGATGAATTGATCCGTGTACCGCCTGATAGATGTGGCCATCACGCCGGTCCCCGCCATCCCGGGCTGCCCGTCCAGCGGCGGCCGCTCGGTGAGCACCGCTTCCTGTCTCGAATATCCCGGCGTATTTACATTGGCAACGTTATGCCCCGTGACGGCGAGGGCTTGTTGCGAGGTCGTGAGCGCGCTTCTCGCGATGTCAAAGAGAGAGGTGAGACCGATCATGATTAACCCTGCTGATGAATGAGCACGTTGACACGGCCTGCGACGAACGACTGTCCATCGGCTGTGTAAAGATCCCTTCCTGGGGCGACGGGTGTGCCGGTCGACAACGCTTGATCAACCACGCCGCGAATGCCTTCGATGAGCACCACGTTCTGCTTGATTTCATCGCGGACGGTCTTGGCTATCGTCATATAGCTTCGATAAGTCGCCCGTAAGTCCTCTGACGCCGTGTCTTTGACATGATCAATAAGTTCCTGGATCGATGTCGTGACCGGCTGAAGGCCATAGTGCGCCAACAGTTTTGGAATAAGTTGCTGCCGTTCATCGGCAAGAGATTGCAACGATTCTAGAATAGCCAGTCGACGACAATTGATGGAATGGAATTCAGTGATCGCAAACGTCCGGATAGCGACTCGCTCTGCGTGGACCGTCTCAAGCAGCTGATGACAGGCTTCCTCCTCTTGGCGCAGCAAGCGGCAGAGCTGGGTGATCGCCGGCAAAAACGTGGACATAGGCATACAGACTCCTTGTGATTCTGGACGGGCGCTGCATTCCGCCGTCCACCTCCTCTTCCTCGGAGGAAGGATCGGAGGACTACGGCGAGTGAGTATTCAGGAGCCTGAAAAGCGGATGTTATAGTATGGCGTCGGTCAGAACCTGTTTAATGAGGGCATCTCCAACCGCTCGGCCACTGACATCGTACGTGCCGCTGTCAAGAGCGCGCCTGACGTGCTCCACATGTTCAGTCCGTCCAGGGTCAGGTTGATTGGTCAACTCCCGAATCCGCTGAAGTTCCTTCGCTTGGGCGGAAATCTGGACCTCATCCTTGCCTACCTGGGCGCGGGCATCCGATCGTCGCCCCCCTGAACTCTCAGTTTCCTGCACCCCGAGCAACAGCTTTGCGAGGTGGTCCACCTTCCCATGACCTGAAATCTGCATGTTGCCGCTCCTTCCCCGGCTCTTTATCTCCCAGCGACCATCCTGAGAGGTTATAGACTTTACTCCGGTCGAGCTCCTTATCGGTTCCTACCCTGAAGAACTTGAGTGTTTCGTGGAAAAAGACACGGAATATTGTTGGGCATACTCCTGGACCATCTTGGCAATGCCGATTCCCCCGGATTCGGCCGCCCGCCTCCCAATCTCTTCATCATAAAATGAGTAAAAATAAGCCCCTTGCTTGTTGGTGATGGATCCTTCGTGAACCGTATCTCTCATCACCTTCAGTAAATACGAGACAAAATAAGCCTCGAACTGCCGTCCAACTTCGACCATTTGCTGATGTTCCTTAACAGCGTCCTGCGATATTGAATGGTTCACATGAAGATTAGGATGAATAGAACCTATGGCAAAATCAGGGTGTCTATATGATGCAACAGCTGGCTCTGAACGGCTTCCACTATGATAAATATTCATTATAAATCCATATGCTATTTATATTATTTCAAGATTAGCTTGAAGTGCTCCGGCCGACCTGAGAGCTGAAAGGATGGCCACAAGATCGCGTGGCGTCACTCCTACTGCATTGAGAGCCCGCACCACCTCCCCCAATGTCACTGTTTCATCCACCACCATGAGCCGCGATTCCTGTTCTTTTACTTCTGTCTGCACATCCGGCGTCACGGTAGTCTGGCCCGCGGAAGAGCCGATAAGCGGCGCCAGCGGCTGCGACACGTTCAACGTATTTTTTACCGAGATAGTGAGATTGCCGTGAGAGATTGCACATGTTGAAATACGTACATGTTCTCCCAACACCACTGTTCCAGTCCGTTCATTGACGACGATTTTGGCTATAGAATCGACGGCCACGTCGAGTCCCTCGATCGAGGCGATATACTCCACGACGCGGCCCTGGAAAGCTTGAGGAATCGTAGCCTTCACGGATCCGGCATTCACGGCTAATGCACTGCCTTTCCCGAAAGCACTCTCGATGGCTTCGGCCGTCCTGATGGCGGTTGTGAAATCAGGTTGCCGTAGGAGTACGGAAACCGTTTCCCACGAGTCGATGTTGACCGGCAGCTCTTTCTCGATGATGGCTCCACCGGGAACTAGCCCGGCCGCCTGATGATTCTTGACCACCGTCGCTCCTCCAGGTCCTCCCGACCCGCCGAGAAAACCACCGATTGAGACCGGCCCCTGCGCGACTGCAAACACTTGCTGATTGGCTGCTTTCAAAGGCGTAAGCAAGAGCGTACCGCCTTGCAGACTTTTGGCGTTCGCCATCGACGACACGACTGCATCCAACGTCATCCCAGGTTTTGAAAATGGGGGAAGTTTGGCGGTGACCATCACTGAGGCAATGTTTCTGGTCAGTAGCTGAATGGGATCGATCACTAGATTGACGCCCATTTTGTTCAACATGGACATCATCGCCTGAATCGTAAACTGTCCACCGATCACTCGGTCGCCGGTGCTGTCCAGACCCACCACCAACCCATAGCCGATCAACTGGTTTTCGCGCACGCCTTCAATGGCGCCGATATCCTTGATTCTCACCGCATCGGCGCTGGGAGGAACCAACAGGCAACCTGCCAGTATCAACGCGCTGAAGACCGGAGCAAGCCGTGGGAACATGCGTGAATACCCCCAAAGTCGCTACGAACGTTTGAAAACGGAATACTGCGATCTACGACCAAGCAGAAGGCGCGCCAGCCACCCCTGCTCAGAGACCACTTCTTTCACCGAGTGACGGTCAACATCATCCAGCACATGGAATTGCGTTCCGTGTCCAAAGGAAGGAGGATCAAAATCAGCCCGCCGTACGACTCCACTCCGCACCATCATCTGCAGAGTGATGAGATTCAATGGGCGTCGCTTGGAGATACCCCTTCTCATTGTCGGGCGCCTCTGCGAAGCTGTCATGCACCATTCCCTCCTCAGAACGGGTAGACCCAATCGAGAATGCGGACGAACCAGCCGGGTCGCTGCACATCGTCGAGAACACCGAGACCCGAATATTCGATTCTGGCGTCGGCAATGGCGGATGACAAAACCGTATTCTTGGTATCGACATCGACTCGACGCACGATGCCGCCGATGCTCATCAGCTGCTTTTCACTGTTGACCGTCACTTCACGGCGCCCTTCGACACGGAGATCACCGTTGGGAAGCACCTCGGTGACGATCGCGGAAATGGTCCCCGTCAGAGTTCCCTCGCGGCTGGTGGCGCCTTTCCCACCGAATTTATTATTGGCGCTGGCATCAATTCCCATCCCCCGTCTCGTTTCATCGCTGAATCGAATGCCCGGTATTCCGATATAACCCATCGCGCTACCCACGAGACTATTTCTAATATTCGACTCGCGTTGGGCCTCCGTATCCGCTGACTTTGATCCTTTATGTTTTTCGACGATCTTCACGGTGAGAATATCGCCGATACGCATGGCGCGGAGATCCTCGTAGAGATAGGCTCGCCCATTCTCTTCCTGCCACAAGGACCCTACCGTTTTGGGGGGAGGCAATGGGGCCACGACGACCTTGCTCGAAACATTCGGCGGAGTCGAACATCCGTGCAGCAGCAGCATGACACCAATTAGCTGCGCAGGATGCTCAACAAGGCTCCTAATCTCACCCATCCAACCCCGGCGCGCCAACGCGCGCCTTTCCACGGGCAAGGCCACAGTACCCAGGATTCTCTCCCGCTGTTCTATGTTCGCTTCACGCTTCACGAGATACGCCACCTGTTCAACATAATGCGAGAGCGCCGCTGGCAGACTTCTTCAGCATGCTGCTAGAACTCCACCTCAACGAGACTGGGAGCTACCACTTTGGCTCTCAATTCCCTGCCGGAATCCAGATTGGCGACCATGACGGTCTGCCCGACCTGTCCGCTCGATTTCGTCACACCATAGGCTCGAATCGACAGTCCCCCTCGCCGAGCTTCGATAAGGACCCGGTCCCCTTTTTTGATCACCAACGGAAGCTTCACGAATGCGGCGCGCAACGGAGTATCAGGAGGAAGAGGCCGAGAGGCGCTCTTTCCTACGATCTCACCATGATCCGTAATGAAGGGATGGTTCACCTGATGAACCCGCATTCCGACAGTCTTGAGATCTCCCATCTCGATCAGTTCGTCGGCTTTAAGAAACCGGGCAGGGACAACCGCGTCGATCATCGCCGCAATATCTGCCACTACCTGGATCGTCTTCCGAGGTTTCCCATTGGCCACGGCCTCCACGTGAAACCTGCGCCGCCCTAGCCCTTCTTCCGTAGGATTGGGGATAATATGGAGTTCCACCGCCCCGCCGGAGATCATCACCGGATCAGCGGGTTCCACAACCGTTACATGCACCGTTTTCACCTTGCGCCCCCACTCGCTCTCCAAATGCTTCTGAATGACCTTCATAATCCGATCGGGATTGACCTCACTGATAGCTGCTCTGCCGGTAACAATGTCGGACGCCCGAGGAATCCGACTCGGGGACACCGGCGAAGTCGCGCGAGGCTCGCCGTGAAATCCGGCAATTGCTGTCGTCACGTCGGAGACTCCGGGTAAAAGGAGCATGATCAGGATCTGTAAACATCCGAACATGAGGCGCTCCTTATCGTCTCAGGTTATTGGCAATAGCCATCATTTCGTCGGAAGCCTGAATCGTCTTGGAGTTAATCTCGTAACTTCGCTGGGCGATAATCATGTTGACCATTTCTTCGGCAAGGTTGACATTCGAGCTCTCCAAGAATCCCTGCTGGATCGTGCCGAATCCGGTCGTGAAGCCGCCAGTCCCCTGCGTCGGAGGTCCTGATGCAAAGCTGTCGATAAAGAGATTATTTCCCATGGCGACCAAGCCCGAAGGATTGTCGAACCGTGTGAGTTGAATTTGCCCGACTTGGGAAGCCTGAGTGACTCCCGGAAGCAAGACGGAGACAGTGCCGTCCTGACCGATATCCACTTTCAAGGCACCCGAAGGAATCGTAATGACCGGATTCAAAAGATCGCCGTCACCCGTCACAAGGTTGCCCACGTTGTCACGTTTGAAGGAACCATTTCTGGTGTACATGATCGTTCCGTCTGGACGAGACACTTGGAAAAAGCCGTTGCCATCGATCGCCAAATCCAGTTCATTGTTCGTTTGGCGCATGTTTCCTTGGAGCCATTCTTTCGACACCGTTGTTGGACGAACTCCGGCTCCCACCTGGATACCGACTGGAAAGACTCCGACGTTGGATGCGTTCGTGCCCGGTAGTCGCTGGATCTGATACAGCAGATCCGCGAACTCAGCGCGACTGCGTTTGAAAGAGCTGGTGTTGACGTTCGCGAGGTTATGGGCGATGGTATCGACGTTGATCTGCTGAGCCGTCATTCCGGTCGCCGCTGTCCACATGGCTCGAATCATAGAATCCTCCAAGGAAGAACTGACAGCCTATAGTTGATAGCAAGAACTCTCCCATTGGACCTGGCCTTGCCATCAGCTATACGCCATCGGTCATACGCCTTCCGTCTCATAGCACCCGACCTACGTCTTGAATCGCGACCTCAGCCATCCGATCAAGCGTCTGAATCAGCTTTTGCGTCGATTCATAGTTGCGCATGCCCTGAATCATCTTCACCATCTCGCCGATGGAATTGACATTGGATTCTTCAATGTGTCCGACCTGAATCTGAGGATTTTTGGCCACTGTGCCTTTCTCAGAGAAAAAGAGTCCGTCCGATGACTTCTGCGGCATGTCATCATCCGCAAATTCCATGACTTTGATTGTCGCCACAGGTTTATCATCCACTTTGATGGCTCCCTGTGTCGTAATCTCCAATTTCCCGGGAGGAATCTTGATTTCCCCCTTCGCCCCCATTATCGGATAACCCAATCCGGTCACGAGCCGGCGTTGATTGTCCAGCGAGAGCATGCCGTTGCGGGTGTATCGAAGCCCTTGAGGCGTCTGTACTTCAAAGAACCCTTGGCCTTGAATGGCGACATCCAGCGGATTGCCGGTCAGTCGGATGCGACCCGGCTCGAATGTCGTCTTGATCCGGTGCGGCGCGACAAATGCGCGCTCAGTCGGCCCAAACGGTCTGGCCATGATCTGTTGAGCCAATCCCATGGTTTGGCCGCCGGTAGGAACGACTGCGTGGTATCGTGGAAATATGGCTTTGAAAGCCTGCTCGTCTTGCTTGAAACCCGCGGTATTCACGTTGGCCATATTGTTCGCGAAGACCTGCATCCGCCGTTCATGGGCCAACGCTCCGGACAAGATGGGGTAGATCCCTCGATTCATACTGCCTGCTCCTTTTGTTCTCGGAAGAGGGACAGCAACCCTTGTGCCAGTCCGCAAGCAGAACCCTGGGAGGATAAGTACCAATGTGCGAGCATAAACTAATGAATTTCCTCAGGGATAATGAGAGTTGAATTGCGCTATAAAGAGGACGGAGCGAGTCAGCGGATCATGGCAGGATCGCACTGGGCCATTCCTACCAGCCTAGTGAAAAATATTCCTAGTGGGAATAACGATCAGTCAGGAAATAACTGATGGAGGAGCACCCGCTCTGCTTAGCCCACGAGTTGCTTTGCCACGTTGAGGTCGACTAACCTGGTAAATCAGGCAGAACACGAGTACTCTGGCGAAGAGTCATCTTAGCATCGTCCATAAAAGTCTCAGCTAAACGATAGCCCGTTGACGTCGCCATGACCCCACTCAGTGACACTCCCCCACCAGTCGATCACTCGCGACTGACCCTCCCTAATTCCGTGGACACCGGGTTACGCGACAGCCGCCCGTGCTTCAAACTCGGCAGGGGAATGATAG
>NZ_JBLYIG010000368.1:0-2145 GCF_049222245.1 Nitrospira sp. BLG_2
GAAAACGTTGCCTCACCAGTTGATTGAAGGCTGTCTCATCGCGTCCCATACCGTGCAGGCGAAGGCTTCCTTCATCTATGTGAATCATGAGTATCATGAAGAGCGGCAGAATCTTAAAAAAGCCTTGGCTCAAGCGCGAGAACGGGGACTGCTCGGCAAAAATGTGCTGGGAAGCGGCTTCGATATAGAATTGGAAGTGTTTGAAGGCCATGGAAGCTACGTAGCCGGCGAAGAGACGGCAATGCTCGAGTCGATGCAGGGCCGTCCGGCGATGCCGCGGCAGAAACCGCCGTTTTATCCGACCGATTTCGGCCTCTATGGCAAACCGACCTTAGTCAATAATGTTGAGACGTTGTGCAATATACCGAGGATTCTTTCCAAAGGCGCCGGGTGGTTCCCGCAAACTGGGACGGAGAAATGCCCGGGTACTATGATGTTTTCGTTGAGTGGAGCGATCAATCGTCCCGGCGTGTATGAGATGCCGATGGGCGTGACGATTCGAGATCTGATTGAGCAATGTGGTGGTGGGGTGTCCAATGGTCGCAAGATCAAGGCGGTCTTTCCCGGCGGTCCGGCGTTTTCAATGGTGACGGCGGATCAACTCGATCTTCCCATGGACTTCGATTCGTTGAAAAAAGCCGGCACGGGGCTAGGATCGGCCGGTGTCATCGTCGTCGACGATGCCACCTGCATGGTGGCCAAGACGCTACACTTTTCCAGTTTTTTCAAGAATGAGAGTTGCGGGCAATGTCCGCCGTGCCGGATGGGGACCATCAATTTAGCCGCGCTGATGACCAAAATTGAATCGGGGCAGGGTACTCACAAAGATCTGGACAGTCTGCTCCAACTATGTGGATTCGTCAAAGGAACTGGGTACTGCACCCTTGTGACCGGAGCCGCAGTCTTGGTGCAAAGCAGTTTGAAGCTATTTCGTCACGAGTACGAAGATCATATTCGGCTGCAAAAATGTCCTTATCAGGAAACACCGGTCGGGATTGGCGCTCATTCCTCGGAGGAGTCATGCCGCGGGTGACTTTTCTTCATTCGGACGGCCGAAGCGGGGAGGTGGAAGAGAACATATCTCTCCTTGATGCCGCAAAAGAAGTGGGGTTTCGATTGAACCATGACTGTGGAGGAAATGCCTCCTGCACGACCTGCCGAGTTGAGGTCCAGATGGGGCATGAGCACCTCTCGGAGATTGATTTCGATGAGCAAGACTTGCTGGATCGGGAAGCATTGACGGAGCCCTGGCACCGTCTTGCCTGTCAGGCGCGTGTCTTGGGGGATGTCGTGGTACGTGTGCCGGAAGCCAAATGGGAGAATCCAACGACAACGACCACGGAAGCATGGGGTTGATATTCGAGAGAGAGGTGTTAGACTAACGTTCTGACCTGTTGGTGCGGGTTGGACTGATCTATAGAGGAGGAAGACGATGGTTACAATCACGTCGGTGGCGGAGCAGAAAATCAAGGAACTGATGGCCGAAGAAAAAGACGTGGTCGGATTGCGGGTATATGTCCGCGGCGGCGGGTGCCACGGCTACCAGTACGGGATGGCCTTTGAGTCCAAAATGGCAGAAGACGATACCATCATCGAAAAGGGTGAGGTGAAGCTCATTATGGATTCTCAGAGTGCGCCATTGCTTCAAGGTGCGGAAGTCGACTATGTCGACAGTGTTCAAGGCTCCGGCTTTTCAATTAAGAATCCACAGGCGAAGACCACGTGCGGCTGCGGCAGCTCGTTCAGCGCGTAGCTGCGTCGATACGGATTGTCGTACGGAAACTTATGAAGGACCCCCACGCCAGGACCGTTCGTACTTGAGCGGTCCTGGATTTTGATTCCACTCCAGAGACCACACGATCGAATGTCGCAGGTGTATGTGACAAGGCGCTATCGGTTTTGCGCCGCACACCGGCTTCACACGGACCGGCTGTCGCCTGAAGAAAACCGGGCGGCGTTCGGAAAATGTAATAATCCGAACGGGCATGGGCATAACTATGTCGTGTTGGTCACGATCAAGAACGGGACAACACAAGAACCTTGCAATCTCAATGGTCTCGACCGGCTGGTCAATGAGAGGATTATCGATCGGTTCGACCATCGTGACCTCAATAGCGACCCGGCGCTGGCAGAACTTACGACCAC
>NZ_JBLYIG010000369.1:0-11743 GCF_049222245.1 Nitrospira sp. BLG_2
CCTTGAGCGAGCGAACGACCGGTGTGGATAAGAGTACATCTCCGATTCGACGCGTACAGACGACCAACGCGCTGTTCATGTCCCGCTTCATCTCACCACCGGGTACCTTCTCGCCGATTGCGCTGCGACAATCATCCCATAGCACACAACGAATGACGTGCTACACCTTTCTCAAAAATGCGAGCATGTCGTGGCCCTTGTTCAGCAGGCTTGCCGGAATGCCAAAAACTTCTCCCATTACTTTTAATACCCGGTAGGCAACCGGTGACACATGATGAGATTCAGCGAACCTGACACGCCTAGTCTCAAGACGTTCCACTCGAAATCCACATTGCCCGGCCAGATAGGCGAGCGAGCGAGGGGAAAAGAAGCTGACATGACCGCCCATTGAAGATAGATTGAACCCATCCCAGGATTCTCTCATGACACCGGCCGTCCAACTTGAGGCGTTCGGTGTATTAACAATGAGGATACCCTCCGGCTTCAAGATCCTAGAGCATTCGTTCAACAGCAGGAGCGGATCGTTCAGGTGCTCAATGAGCTCGAAGGCCGTGATGACATCAAATGCCGCGTCAGGAAAGCGGGCGTCGTGGAGCAGCCCGCAAAACACCTCGAACCCGGCACGCTGAGCCGTCTCAGCGGCTTTCCTCGCTATTTCCACGCCGGACGGGAGATATCCCAACTGTCTTGCTACGGCAAGCAACGCTCCGCTGGAGCAACCCACATCGAGCAAACGAATCTGGGACGATCGGCCAAGCAGACGGAGAGCGTAACGCAACCGCCGCTCAGTCACCTGCCGAAAGCGGGCGACTGATTGAGCCTCGGGCGTTGTACCGTTCGAGGTGTCCCATTTCTTCAGCGCTGTCTCATAGTGGTCACGCGTGCAACTGCTGAGGAGCTGACCACACATCGTGCATCGAAGCAGCGGCCCTTCGGCCAATGTAATCGTGCTCGCCTGCAACTCACCGCCGCAGTTGAGGGGACAGCGTGAAAACATGCGATCCCGTGAAGGCGTCAATACGGGAATCGGCTCGTCATTCTCCTCGTTTCCGAACATGATTAGGCGCTTCGCCTCCTTGCACTACCGCCGCGACCGAGCCGCTCGGACGTATTACACAGAGCCGTATTGATCGAGCCCGACCGTGGCGCGAACGGTCGACGAACACAGCAGATCATCCAGGCGTTTTTGATTGCCGGGCAGACTCACGCGATCCTGTTCGGGATGCCATAGGTGAAACACCGTCGCAGCCAAGCGGGCGTTTTTGTGCCTGACTCCGGCATGGCGCAGTCGAATGACCAAATCAGAATCCTCCAGTCCCCATCCCTCGTAGGACTCGTCAAGTCCGTTCACACGGATCAAGTCGGTCCGCCAAACGGAGAGATTGCAGGTCTTGATGCCTTTCCAACGATCCGGCGTCCATTTGCGATACGGAGCATCGGGCAGATTGATCAGCGGAAGCACCCGATTGACATCGCGCCGAAACCAGCGCTGTATCCAATCGATTCCGCTCCACGCATGAATCGGCAGTCGCCGGCGGAGGACACGGCTCGTCAATCCGGCAGAGAGCAACACACGGTTCGATCCGAGGAAATAACCTGGTTCGGCCAACTGTTTATGGGCACGCACGAAATGGCGGGAGGGAACACAGTCACCATCGGTGAACACCACATAGTCGGCGTCCGTCGAGGCGACGGCGCGATTGCGGATGGCGGCGGCTCGAAAACCACGGTCCTCGTGCCAAACATGCGTCAGTTGGAACGGTGTGCGCCGTGCATATTGCCGTACGACTTCGGCCGTCTCCGCCTTCGATCCGTCATCTGCGACCACGAGACCGAAATCGTGGTCGCTTTGGCCACAGTACCCTTCCAGCACAACCGCCAGCGCATCAGGACGATTGTATGTCGTCACGATCACCGCTGTTTTCATTTCGATGGTGCGTCGCCACGGCGTCGAAGAGGCGCTTGTTTGGGAAGCGACCACATCTCTTGCTGTTCGAACCGCTTGGCATACCGATAAAACGTGCCCTCAAAATTTCCCAAGGCAATGACAAACCCAGGCCACCCGTCCAGAAACCCTCGCTTCGCCACATAATGCTTGAGGAACGACCACATGCCATGAAACAACGCGGTCCTCATCGTTACCTTTTGATCGGCGAGCTTCAGCACCCCGAGGGACGAATACCGGTTGGCTTTCTTCACGACTTCCTCGAAATCCCTGAACGGAATCTGCCAAATCGCGTGCGTCAGTCGACCGACCGGTTTGGCGGTCAACAACTCGTATCCTTCGTGGACGGGAGATTCCACGTATTTCATGGACCCTTTTCGAAACAATTGAGGTTGGCGGAAATTCGGGTACCAGCCGGAATGTTTGATCCAGCGTCCCATGAAATAATTCCGTCTCGGCACGAGATAGGCGTCCCGGGCGGGAGTTCCGGATAGGAGCATGAGGATTTCATCCCGGACTTCCGTGGTGCACTGCTCGTCCGTGTCCAGACTGAAAATCCATTCATGCGAACAGGCTTTTACGGCTTGATTGCGCAGATGGCCGAATCCCCGGAACGGAACCTGGACGACGCGAGCCCCCAAATCCTCCGCGATCCTGGCGGTGTCGTCGGTACTGGCGGAATCCGCCACGATGATTTCGTCGGCCCACAACACACTGTTGATGGTATCGGCGATCTTCTTGGCCTCGTTGTAGGCGATGATGTAGGCCGAAATGCTCATGTCCGAGCATCTTGTTGTGGATCGATCCCGGAATACATGAGACCGGAAAATAACGAGTAAAACAGTTTCTCAGTATGATCGTTCAGCGCGGGTTGGAACAGGCAACTGATCGCGATGGTGACCACCAGCCCACGGGCAAGCAGTCCATAGGCGGCATCACCGACAAAGGCCGCCGATCGCCATTGCTGCGCAAAGAGCCAGAACAGCAGGCAGAGCCCTACTATTCCCACCTGTACCATGACGTAGAGGTATTGATTGTGAGGATGAGCGGGAACGGGCCGGCCGATTTCTTGCACACGCGCAGCATAGGCTTGCGCAAATCCTCCGGTGCCGACGCCCGTCAGTGGATGATCCTGAACGATTCCGATGGTGTAATAAAACAATTCCATTCGTTCGGTGACCCCATCGTAGGTCGCCTCCCGGGGATTCCAGTATTCGACGCCGGTGGCGACAAGATCGACCCGATCACGAAAAGGTGTCGAAACCTGATAGGCCGCTGAAAATGCCGCGCTGAGGACAATGACCGCAGCCGCCATGCCTCGCCAGCCGAAATACATATGGAACGCCACCATCACAAGCCCGGCCAGCACCACATACCCTGTTCGGCCTTGCACCATCAATAAGACATTGCCCGCGGCCAGGCAAGCAGCCCCCGTCCAGCCCCATCGCACCCAGCGACTCGAAGACTTCCAAGCCAACAGCCCGAACAACAGCACACCGAATGCCATGAGTATGTTGTGGGTCGTGTGTTTCTTAAATATACAGGGGTTTGACTGATCACAGGTAATAGGTTTGGAGATTGCACAGGGATTGGACGGATCACAATTGATGAGCCAACCGCCAGGAAGAAAACCCGCGCTAAAGGCAAGAGACAGCGCCAGCGTCAAGACCAGGGAGACCGCCAAGGTAAAGATCGCGCGACGACGCTCTTGGATGGTGATCGCCATCGAAATCAATAACGGGATGAGCAAGAGATCGGCGTACTTCTTCACCGCCAGCATTCGTTCTTCCAGAGAACCCATCCCCCAGAAAGACCCTGCCACGAGCATCCCGAACAACAACAGAACGCTCAGTGCCACGGGACTGGCGGTGATTCGACGGATTCGTTCCCGCCACTCTCCGCCGGCAATCCAACATGCCACGAGTAGGACGACCAGAATGCTGTCCGCGACAACCCAAATCGGAATGGTGAACCCGAGCGCAGTGGTTGTCCAGCCTGCCAGTCGCCTCGCCTCCATCTGTAACCTATCCATTGTCCGACTCATCACATGCACACAAGGCAATCAAAGGCGGCCTTCATTCCACAACCGGACGGCGACACGCAAGACACACCTTGCTATTTCTCTATCGGCCTATGATAAAGGCGTGGTTTCAAGCTACGTCTTAACGACGGCCCGCGGAGGGTCTTGAACCGGCACAACCGGCGCTTGAGCGTTCCGACCCGATACTACCGGATCTCGAAGGGAGCGAGAGACATTTTTTTTCCGTTCCAACCTACCTACCGAACTCCCGAGTAGGAGAAACACACCGACCCATACACCAAGAACAAGGAGCCGCATGTTATCCGTCGAGTGATGATACAGAACGGCCAATCCTCCACACAGAATCATAACGCCATACTCTACAAGCACGGTCCGACGATGGCTCCATCCGATCAGAACCAACCGCTGATAATAGTGCTCCCGGTGAGCTTCCCAGATCTTCTTGCGACGAATCACCCGTTTGAGCAAGGTCACTGTCGCATCCACGATGAATGGGGAAAAGATAATGATCGGAACCCATATCTCGAATATTCCGTCACGGACTCCAAGGATCATCAAGGTCCCTGCCAAAAACCCGAGCGTAATGCTCCCCGCATCGCCCATGAAAATGCGAGCCGGTGGAAAATTATGCGTGAGAAATCCCAGAGCGCCCATCGCGACGAACGTGGCGATGATGAGCATGACCGGGAAATGGGCTTGCCATCCAAAATATGCGAGGAATCCGAAACCAAAAAACGTCATCCCGCCGGCAAAGCCGTCCATACCGTCCATAAAGTTATAGAGGTTGGCCATCCACAGGAGGACGAGAACGCTCACCGGAATCGCGGCAAGTCCAAGCAGGATGTTCGGTCCACCGGGTAGAGGAATGGACGACAAGGTCAAGCCGACGCCGCCAATAATGATACACGCGGAGACGGCTTGGACACCCAATCGGAGAGCGGCGGGGAGACCGACACAGTCATCGATGAAGGACACGACAAAGATGAGAAGCACCGATACCACGATCCAAACACTCCCCGACGCCACACCTTTCGGCAACACAGGCTTCGAGGGTTGGATAATCGCCAACACGCTGGCGGCCAGAATGAGACTGATCACCACACTCCCAATGACGGCCAACCCTCCGGTCTGGGGAGTCGGCATGGAATGCAATGTTCGTTCGTTGGGGTGAGCAAGGATCGAAATGAACGATTTCGGCGAACACAACCGGTTTGTGAGCCACCAGGCCGATACAAAAGCAAAGATTCCTGGGAAGGCGACCATCATGATCGATATACCGACACGCTACCTTATTGGACTGACGTTCTAAACCGATTCTGCATCTGGATAGACGAGACCGTGCTGTTCGTTGGGGAAGCTCTATGACTCATTTTTACATTGAAATCAAGACGTAGGTGTCTGGTGAGCCGTCTCAGCAGCCCGCGCCGCGACATTCCGATAAAACGCGATCAACTCCGGAACCGCTTTCTGGAAGGAATATGATGCATGATACCCCAATTCATGCGTGATGGTCGTTGAACTATACCAGGCACAGCCGACGAGCTTTGTCAGCTGCTCCGTTGTCAATGGAACGGGTCTCCCACTGATAACTTGAAGTACATCGCCGCATTGCGCGCCGCTCTTGAGCATCCAAAGAGGCACTCGCCATCGGGGAGGCGTCTTTCCCAATCCGGCCCGCAACCAGTTGTAGATGTCGGACACGCAATACGGTTCGGAATCGGCGACGATATACGCCGGCCGCTTAAAACCGTGTGCACGAAGACACAGCGACACCGCCTGTACGAAATTTTCAACGTGCAGGAGGCTTCGGACCGCCGGCAGACGAGGCAAGGTCGGAAATCTCCCATGATCGATCGCCTCAATCATGCGATACAGGTTGCCTTTTTTGGTGGGACCATAAACCATCGGAAGACGGAGCGAGACGGCGATAAGCCCGTGCCGTCCGGCATACTCCGAAATAAGTTGTTCCGCCCGCCATTTTGACCGACCGTAAGGAGTCTTCGGTTCGGGAACCTGCGATTCATCGACACACCCACTCGTCTCTTCGCCGAATACCTTGACCGAACTGGCGAATACCAGGTGTTTGGCGCCGGCGGATACGGCCGCATCGAGAATACGTTTCGTGCCTTCGACGTTGATTGATTGGTAATCCTCATCCTCGCTCGGGTCATCGATGGCATGAACCTTGGCCGCCAGATGGACGACGGCTTCACAGCCATGCGCGATCTTGTGAATCTTCTTTGGGTCACAGATGTCCGCGGCGACGCGCTCTACCTCCGGTAAGAATTGGGTGTCGCAGTGCCCCGTCCCATGCAGGAGAGCCCGAACTTCATACCCGGATCGACAAAGTTCTTTGACGACGTGCGAGCCCAAAAATCCCGCCGCGCCTGTCACGAGAACCTTCGTCATGCGGACCCATGTGAGCGAGCCGTCTCCGGAACCATCAACAGCTCATGGTAGAGGGCGAGAACCTGCCCGGTAATCCTCGAACCAGACCATTCCTCGACGACAAGCTTGCGGCTCCGATCTCCCATCATCTCACGCAGAGGAGAATCGGACAGCAGCTCGTCGATGGCCTCGGCCAGCGCGGCGGAGTTTTTAGGAGGCACCACCAGCCCGTTAAATCGATCACGTACAATGTCCCGACAGCCGGGAACGTTCGTCGCCACCATCGCTTTGCCGCAAGCCGCCGCCTCGAGCAGGACCTTTGGAAATCCTTCCCGGTATGAGGGCAACACGATCAGCGTCGCCATCTCATAAACCGCGGGCATATCTTCGCGATGTCCCCACCATTCCACGGCTTGTTCCTTCACCCATTCGGCCAGTCTCGACTCGGGGATGGCGGCGGGATTATGTTCATCCCGTCGGCCGACAAGGACACATCGAACGTGGGCGCCTTTGCGCTTTAACAGGCGAGCCGCTTCAACAAATTCCCCGATTCCCTTGTCCCAGAGCATGCGGGCCGGAAGCAGCACGATCGGGGCGCCGCATGGGGGCGGCTTCGGAGAGAATATTTTCTCGTCGATGCCCGATCCCGCGATAATTTTCGTCCGCAAGGCCGGAACAATCCCTTCTTGAACCAGCCGATCCCGATCATCATAGTTTTGGACGAGCACGGTGGAGTTGTTCAAACCTACCGTCGCTTTCAACGACGTCTTTACCCACCAGCGCAACAGCCGCATCCGTTCCCCCATGAAAGCATACCCAAGACCGGCGAATGCGTTGATGACCACCGGGATTCCGGCAATCCAGGCCGCCAGAGACCCGTACAAGATCGGCTTCATGGCGACATGGTGGACGACATCGGGTCTGACGCGCCGATACAATCGCACGAGTTCGGCGACGGTGACCACCTCACGGAGAGGATTGCGGCTCCGGCGGACCATCTCCAACGGCTCCAGCTGAAACCCTTCACCTCGAATTCGCTCTCCATGAGCGTTCACACGAGTCGCCACGATCACATCATAGCCCGCCTCCCGCGCGGCCCGCGCCAGATCGACACGGTGGGACCAGAAATACCAGTCTTCAGTGATGAGATACAGCAGGCGAGGCCGATCGCGCATGAGCACCCAACCAGGCTTGAAACATCAATACGTTCCAGAGCCAATACTGCCAATTGCGCCGGCCCGAGAGATGCTCACGCCATTTCGCTCGGATCGGAGCCGGGTCGAAATATCCTTCACGCTTGAGCCGGGACTCCTCCAACGATGCCTCGACCCAGTCCCTCAAGCTGCCCCGGAGCCAAGAGTCCAATGGAATGCCAAAACCCATCTTGGGCCGTTCAACCAGATGTTTCGGGACATAACGATACAGAACTTGTCGAAGCAACCATTTCCCCTGGCTTCCGGCTCTGATCTTCATCGAAAGAGGAAGGCTCCAGGAAAACTCCACAACACGATGATCCAGCAGGGGCATCCGTGTTTCCAGGCTGATCGCCATCGCAGCCCGATCGACCTTGGTCAAGATATCGTCAGTCAAGAACCCGACCAAATCGTGGAGCATCATCGCTTCACTGAAATCTCGGTCCCCCGACTGTCGCGCTTGGGCGTCGGCCCAGATCGGTCTGTCCTGAGCGCCGATGACCAAGGAAGCGGTTTCTCGTTGTAACGACACGAGCCGCTGATACAATTCCGTCTGACTATTCGAATCCAGGATCGCGGCAAGTTTATGAACCTTTTCCCCGAGGGTCGATATTTTGAGGGAAGCTGGAAGCCCCGGCCTCAACAACTTTCCGAACCGATCCCATTGCTCGGGCGATAGGAGGGTCAAGGCAGATGCCGCCATCGCCCTCATGGGAACAGGCACTCGCGCCATTCGACGCCAGATTGATCTTCCCCAGGAATATCGATTGTAACCTCCGAATAGCTCGTCACCCCCGTCCCCGGAAAGCGCAACGGTGACCTGTTTCTTGGCCAAACTGGCGACCAGATGGGTTGGAATGGCGGACGAATCGCCGAATGGTTCGTCATACATCGAGGGCAGATGGGGAATCACTGCCAAAGCATCGGTTGGACTCACATAGAATTCCGTATGGTCTGTTCCGAGGTGTTCGGCGACTGCCTTCGCCCCAGGCGCTTCATTGTAGTCATCCTCACGGAAACCTATCGAGAAGGTTTTGACCGGACGAGAGGAATGCGCCTGCATGAGTGCCACCACGGTCGAAGAATCGATCCCGCCCGAGAGAAGCGCGCCGAGAGGCACATCGGCAACCATTTGTCCCTTGACTGCCCCGCTCAATAACCGATTCAGCTCATCCGCAGCCGCGCTATCGGTCCAATGGCATCGAGGAGCCCGTCCCGCCACTGCCGCCGCAGACCAATACGATATAGGTTCCGGCAAATAGCGGGCCGGGGATTCTGAAGAAATCGTTACATACGTTCCAGGTAAAAGCTTTCGAATGCCGACGTAGATGGAATACGGCAGGGGCACATAGGCATAGCGCATGAACAAAGCCAGAGCCCCGCGATCGACCTCACCGCGCCAATCCGGGTAAACTTCCAACGCTTTCAGCTCCGAGGCAAAGAGGAACGTTCCGTTCGACCATCCATAATAGAGCGGCTTCTCTCCCATCCGATCACGAGCCAGGACCAGACGCCGCTCAACACGATCCCAAAGAGCCAACGCAAACATTCCAACGGTGGCCTGAAGCGTTTTTTCCACACCCCAGCTTTCAAAAGCCGCCAACAACGTCTCGGTGTCCGAATGTCCTCGCCACGATAGATCCGTGAGCTGCCTTCGAAGTTCCACATGATTGTAGATTTCGCCGTTGAATGCGATGACATATCGACCGGAAGCCGATTCCATTGGCTGATGGGCGGCGGGGGACAGATCCAGAATCGACAGCCGGGCATGGCCGAGTGCGAGACCGATAGAGGGATCGCACCACACTCCTGAATTGTCGGGACCCCGATAACGAATCATTTCGACCATTCTTGAAACAATACGGCTGAGGTCAGAGTCCCGATAGGACATCATTCCGGTGATACCGCACATCAGTGTACCCAACGGCCTGAATGGTCAGGCATGCGTGGAGACCGTATGGTCACGGGTTAACTCAGCCCACACAGATCGCCAACGGTCTCTCTCTGCGGAGCCGGCAGAGCCCCACGACCTGCGAGCCCCGCTTCCAACCGTGCGCCTCAACTGGAGCACCACGTCTCTTACAAGAGCGGCGCTATGCAGACCAACGCCCATCATGGCCCACCTCAATGAAGGGAGGTCATGTACCCTGGCAAGGAGCCGACGACAATAGTTGAGCCGACCGCGACCCAATTTTGCGGCTTCGATTTCAGTCACGCGATAGCCCAACAGCACTTCCTCCAATGCTGCAAAGCAGCTGTGCGAAAAGCTTTGAAGAAGGAGTGCTTGATCTTCGCACCGAGTATCTTCGTCGGAATAGGGATGCGATAAGAACCACGTCCGCTTGCCCATCCAGGTAGGATGGGCGAGCGGAAAGCCCCACCACGGCCTCCCGCAAATGGCCTCGTGTGAGCTTGCCGTGGGGTAGCGGCCGATGACTTCGCCTTCTCCCCGGAAAATCACAGCGCCGGTTCCCAGCAGATCAATGTCGCGATGCGTTTCAAGGTACTGAACCTGACGTTCAAGACGCTGAGGATACGCGACGTCGTCGGCATCCATTCTGGCGATATACCGTCCCCTCGCGAGACGCACACATTGATTCAACCGTGAAGCGAGGCCCTTGTTTCCTCATGGCTCTTGAATGAATCGGATTCGGGAATCCTTCAGAGACAACACACGCTCTGCGGTCCGATCGGTCGAGCCATCATCGATGACGATCAATTCCCAGTCTGGGTACGTTTGGTGAAGGAGTGAACGCAACGCAAGAGCAATTGTCCCGGACGCGTTGTACGCCGACATCGCAACAGTGACCAGAGGCCGTATGTTCAATTAGCTTTCCCTGTAAAACATGCGACCAGGCCAGCCGGCGGCAGTATAAGTCCAGGCACCTCGTAGTCTCCAAGACAGCTCGAATGTCAACCGACGCGCGGCACGGGGGCCGCGGCTCCTGCCCCATACCAAGGATGCCATGAATACCAACAAGGAACGGACTATTTGAAGGGAAGGCCCCAGGCGGTGCTCTTGTGCGGCAGCCTGGAAAGCATCCCACTGAATGGGAATACGGACCTGATGAGGAACACGTGGTGTCAGTTCTCGCAACAACTCATCAAAGCGCCGCTCATACGTATGGTCACGCCGCACTCGTTCAAACCCGCGTCGCGCCATCTCATCTCTTTGTTCAGGACGAGAGAGCAGCGATTTGACCTGTTTGACCATCTCGTCGGCGCCATCGAATGTCAGAACCTCTTCCCCGATGTTGAAATACCGATCGAGGTTCGGAGCCTTCTCAGTCAGGAGACAACCCCCATATCCCGGCGCTTCGAAGATACGTGCTTTGATTTGTCGAGTTGCAAAATCAGAACGACCGTGTGCGCCATCGCTGAAATTGAGACTGACTCGCGATTCGCGAAAAATTTCTCCCATACGCTTGGTCTCGACCGGGCCTTCCGGCCAGCCATGACCGAAACAAGCGACCTCAATGCCTTCGTGTCGAAGCCTTGCAATCATGGCACGACGATTCCCGTACGCTGCTCCGACAAAGCTCACGGAATAGCGGCAGGCCGAAGCAGGAAGAGGGGACATCAAGGCATCGGCATTGGCCGCCCACTGAGAGAGGTAGACCGAATTGATACCGTCCTGATGGTAGCGTTCGACCGTTTGCGGGTAGGTCGTCACGAAGAGATCGAATTCCGAACCGATCAGCTTGGAAAACATCGGATACTTCCATGAATCATCGGTCGACCAATTGACGACCCAGCTCCCGCTGTTCCGGATCACCTGGATGGTCTCGATCCACACTTCATAATGCATCAGAACGCAGAACACGACATCCGGGCTCGTCTCCTCCACACGTTTCAACAATGCGTGATTCAGGCGATAAAAATCATCGTACGGTGTGCGGGACAACGACTCGAAGAAACTGACTTGATGTCCCAAACGGCGCAAGGCAGGAAGGAAATTGGCATATTCCGGGCCTTCTCCACGCGCAGGGTCACCATAGGCGTGCTCTCCCATTACACATAAGATTTTCATGGCATCATGGCGACTTAGCCCACATTATTCATGAACACTTCCGCTGCAATTGTGGATTCGCTGCTGTGACTAGCCAACATGCGGCTTCGGCGGCATGTTGGCGGGCGGGCTGGCCGCTTGGGCGGTCAACAGACTGTTTCAAGTCT
>NZ_JBLYIG010000370.1:0-2330 GCF_049222245.1 Nitrospira sp. BLG_2
CTCCTTGATCATCTGCAAAGTCTCATCCTCCAATGGAGACTCCAACTCCACGAGGACATAGCCGGGGAAGAACTTGCGCCGAGAGGTCCGCCGTTTTCCGTCCTTAATTTCAATCACGTCCTCCGTCGGAACAAGCACCTGCCCGACCTTCTCGACAAGCCCCATTTGATTTGCGCGCTCCATGAGACTGGTCTTCACTCGCCCCTCAAAACCGGCGTACGTATGGATGACGTACCAATTCTTTGTCATGCACCACCCTCAGGTCTTCGGTGAATTACCGCTGATTCCCCTTGCCTCTTCTCGGTAGGCTTAGATGAATTTGCCGACCAACCAGGAAAGGAATGAGTCAATGACGGACAAATACAGCGACATCAAAATGCAGAACACGATCACCACCGTCGTTGAGCCGATAGTTTCCACACGACTCGGAAACGAAACCTTTTTCAGCTCTGCTCGTACATCCGTCACAAATAGCCGAATCGATTCTGTCATACGCTTAAACATCAATGACTCCGCCTTCCGGTGTCCGACTCGGGACATTCCCAGCGATTACCAACCTTGAACTCCTAGCAATCAATTCACGGTAACCATACGCCTCATACAATCTCAGAGGTCGACCGCACGAGAAGCGCTCACAATGCTCAACCAACTAAACTAACCACCAAGATGTCCCTCCAGGCGCCAAGATCCATACAATGGCGCCCAGCACGAGCAACCTTGCGGTGGCAGGGGCACTAGGATTTGAACCCAGACTCTCGGTTTTGGAGACCGATGTGCTGCCATTAACACCATGCCCCTACTCGATCGTGAAACGCGAGACGCCAGCCAATCGGTAAGCCCTTCACCCCAAACGCATCACCCCTTGGCACCTCACCTTATTTCACCTCTTTATGAGGCGTATGCTTTCGGCAGAACTTACAGAACTTGTTTCGCTCCAACCGATCCGGATCGTTTTTTTTGTTCTTCATGGACGAGTAATTCCGCTGTTTGCAGAGCGTACAAGCCATGTCGATGATTTCGCGCATTTTCTGCTCCGTAATTCTTCATCCGCCAGCCGTCACAAATCCGGAAGCTTTCCGTTTCGGACGGTTGACGCGCGACGGTTACCCCCATTTACCTCAATTTTACGCCAGGATTTCAGTGACAACGCCCGAGCCGACCGTCTTGCCGCCCTCGCGCACGGCAAACCGCAGCCCCTGATCCATCGCGATCGGACTGATCAACTCTGCCGTCACACTGACGTTGTCGCCCGGCATCACCATCTCCACCCCCGGATTGAGCTGCACGACGCCGGTCACATCGGTCGTCCGGAAGTAGAACTGCGGCCGATACCCGTTGAAGAACGGCGTATGCCGCCCGCCTTCTTCCTTCGTCAACACATAGATCTCCGCCTTGAACTTCGTATGCGGCGTGATCGTCTTCGGCTTCGACAGCACCATCCCCCGCTCGACGTCTTCTTTCTTGGTGCCCCGCAACAGTACGCCGATGTTATCGCCCGCCTGCCCTTCATCCAGCACCTTGCGGAACATCTCCACGCCCGTCACCACCGTGCTCTGCGTGGGCCGCAGCCCCACAATCTCGATTTCATCGCCCACTTTCACGATGCCGCGCTCACACCGCCCCGTCACCACGGTCCCGCGGCCGCTGATGGTAAACACGTCTTCAATCGGCATGAGAAAGGGCTTGTCAATCGGCCGCTGCGGTGTCGGAATGTACGTATCGACCGCCTCCAACAGCTTCAGAATGGACGGCACGCCCAATTCGCCCTGATCCGCCTCCATCGCCTTCAACGCGCTGCCCTGGATGATCGGGGTCTTGTCCCCCGGGAAGCCGTACTTCGTCAGCAGCTCGCGCACTTCCAACTCCACCAGCTCCAAGAGCTCTTTATCATCGACTTTGTCGGCCTTGTTCAAGAACACCACGATGTAGGGCACCCCCACTTGCCGCGCCAACAGAATGTGCTCCCGGGTCTGCGGCATGGGCCCGTCCGCCGCACTGACGACTAAGATGGCCCCGTCCATCTGCGCGGCCCCCGTGATCATGTTCTTCACATAGTCCGCATGCCCCGGGCAATCGACGTGGGCATAATGCCGATTGTCCGTCTCATACTCCACGTGGCTGATCGCGATGGTCATGATCTTCGTCGCATCCCGTCGCCCTTGACTCTCACTCGCCTTCGCCACCTCGTCATAGCTCACGAACTTCGCCATCCCTTTATCCGCACACACTTTCGTCAGCGCCGCCGTCAAGGTCGTCTTCCCGTGGTCCACATGCCCGATCGTCCCGATGTTCACGTGCGGCTTCTTCCGCTCGTATTTCGCCTTCGCCAT
>NZ_JBLYIG010000371.1:0-4805 GCF_049222245.1 Nitrospira sp. BLG_2
AAAGCCGCACTTGAAGCCGCGGTCCGCTACTTGGCGTATGACCTGGGTCCGTTGAATATCCGGGTCAATGCCATTTCCGCAGGACCGATCAAAACACTGGCAGCACGCGGAGTCTCAGGTATTACCAAGATGGTCGATTACCACAAAGAGGCGGCTCCGCTTCGACGCGCTACCGAACAGAGTGAGGTTGGGGACACCGCCATGTTCTTGGTCAGCTCGTTGGGACGAGGCATTACCGGCGAAGTGATCTACGTGGATGGAGGATTCAATATTTTGGGCATGATGGGTTCTGGAGATCAGGGAATCTCTTGACCCATCGACGACTAAAGATCAGCGTCGATCCCAGGCGAGTGATGAAGGACATCGCGCTATGCCCCCGACATGTCGCGGGAACCTGTCTGTCAGTGGTCGGTGGTCGCCGGATGGGAAAGCGTTCAATGAAGCACATTTTCATGTATCAATCAGTGCACATCCGTCACAGTGTCGGTGAACGCGGTAGGTGCTGTCAGGCCCGCCATACTGGGATGAGCCGTTTTGTCGCTTGATGAGTAATGATGCGGATGAAAACTCTCGCACTGGTGGCTATCCTGGCAAGCGGCATGTCCCCCCTGCCGACACTGTCTTCGGCACAGCAGTCAGGCGAGACTCTTGTCAAACAGGCTCTCGAAGAATGTCATCGCGGGAGACTGGCCATGGATCGTGCGACGCGTCTCGCCCATTTTCAACAGGGACAGATCTTGGGCGAGCGTGCGGTGGCAGCGGATGAAGGAAGCGCCGACGCCCACTTTGCACTATTTTGTAATCTGGGGGAGCTGCTCCGCATCGATGGAGAATCATTGACCTCGCTCTTCGGACTCCGCCGCATGATGAACGAACTTGACCGAGCCATCGAAATCAATCCGGCTCACATCGATGCCCTCTCCGCGAAAGGCACGTTATTGGTGAAGCTACCGAGCATATTGGGAGGCGATGCCGAAAAAGGGGAGGCGCTCTTGGAACATGTCGTGAGCCGAGCGCCGAAAGCCGTCAATGCCCGATTATCGCTTGCCAGGGTGTGGTGTGAGCATGGTCGGCATCAGGAAGCCGTAACATTGGCGACTGACGCCTTAGCTCTTGCCCAAACACACCATCGATTCGACTTTATCCCCGAAGCCAGAGCAGTGTTGGAGCAGCTTAAGATGAACGCCGCCAAGGCAAGCCACAAAGCCCAGTTTTAACATTCTGCTGTTCCATCGGTCTTGATCGGAGGCGTGATCAAGACTACTCACATGTTCTCCGCAGCGCCTTCAAGCGACCCTGTCGCTTCTTCCGTTCAATCCGTCGATCCTGAGAGCTCCGTGTAGGCGCGGTCGCTTTTCGTTTCTTACGAGGAATCGCCGCACGTTGAATGAGCGTCCGTAAGCGACCCAACGCGTCCTCACGGTTGCGCTCTTGGGTGCGGTATTGCTGCGCCTTAATCATGATCACTCCCTCAGCTGATATGCGGTGATCATGCAGATTCAAAAGGGCGTCTTTATAGATCCGCGGCAAAGATGACCTATGAATATCAAATCGCAGATGGACGGCGGTTGAGACTTTGTTGACGTTCTGCCCTCCTGCGCCTTGTGATCGTATAGCGTGGAAGCTGATCTCGTGGTCAGGAATGGCAATAGACGATGAAATGTGAAGCATGATGAATAGTAAACGTAATACGTATCCCGCCGCAATGAGGGGGGACTCGTAATGCCAGCAAGCAAGTTCGAAGCCATTTAACTAACGAATCGATGATGGCCTTCAATGGGGATAGGATCGACAGCGATTTGGAACGTCGTCATCAGGATTACAGAACTCATGCGAAGCGGCTTTCCGCTTTAGTAGAACCCAAAGAGCATTTTCCATAGAGAGCGAATTCGCACTTTTGCATCAGCATGGATTCGCTCACTCAAAAGAAAACGAAAAAGACTTCTTAGGTTCTTCTACGAGAACTTTTCTCCAACTCATAGTAATTTTTGTCGTTCTTCGTCCTGTGCGCCCCTCCTCATGTGAATCTCGTCAATCCACCACCCGGGCATCGGATGTGCTTTGTGATCGGTAGGACCATGCCGCTGTATTGCGACACGCATACATTCAATTCGAGTGAGCGGCGGGTAACAAAGCTACCATAAAATCGGACGGGTGCGATGTCTCTTGAACACGTGGCTATTCCTCAGGACGAAAAACCGCAAAACGGAATGCCGGGGTTAAAGCATTGGCGGTATGATCTGGTAGCAGGGCTTCAAGTTGCGCTGGTGGCACTTCCTCTTTCCCTTGGGGTTGCGTTGGCCTCCGGGGCAGCTCCGATTACAGGATTGATCTCGGCGATCATTGCAGGACTCGTCTTTCCTCTTCTGGGCGGGGCCTATATTACCATCAGCGGACCTGCGGCAGGTCTTGCACCTGCCCTACTGGCCGGGATGCTGACGCTCGGCCAAGGAAACTTGGAGGCAGGGTACCCTCTGGTGCTCGTGGCCATCTGCCTTACCGGAGCAGTCCAGGTCTTGCTGAGTATCTATAAGGCCGGCCGCTTTGCCATGTATTTCCCAATGTCGGTGCTTCAGGGGATGTTGGCCGCCATCGGAATACTGATTATCATCAAACAGATTCCCTCATTCTTGGGCCACCTCACTCCTCCGGCGAAATCGATTCCGGAAGCCATCCCGCTCATACCCGCTCAAATCATAGGAATGAATCCGGAAGTCTTTACCGTCGGCAGTATTGCGTTGGCGCTACTTTTCGGACTCGACAACGACACGATCAAAAAACAAAAATGGACGAGGAATATTCCAGCACCACTCCTGGTCGTTGCATTGGGAGGAGTAGCCGGGTGGGTCCTGCACTTCCCCGAAACCTATTTGGTTCATGTCCCTCAAAATGCTCTTGCGCAAGGCCTTCATTTCCCGCATTTCCTGGAAATATGGCAGCGGCCCGAGCTATGGTTTGCATTGCTGACCACGGTCGTCACGCTGACTTTTATCGACGGAACCGAGACGCTGGCCACCATTGCCGCAATCGATAAGATCGACCCCTTCCGCAGAAAATCGGATCCCAATGTTACGCTTCGAGCCATGGGTGTGTCCAATATTCTCTCCAGCTTGGCCGGTGGATTGACGATCATTCCGGGGGGAATCAAGAGTACGGCGAACGTCATCGCAGGCGGCCGTACTTTATGGACGAATTTCTACTGCGCCCTATTCATAGCATTCTTTGTATGGTCCGGAACCGACCTGATTAACAGAATCCCGCTCACTGTCTTGGCTGCGTTACTGATCTTTATAGGGTGGAGGCTGTGTGCACCAGGAGTTTTCTTGAAGATGTTTTCAATCGGCGCAGAGCAACTCCTGATCGCAATTGTCTGTGTTGTGGTCACACTCTACTCTTCGGATATTTTATCCGGAATACTCGCTGGAACCGCGACGAAGGTCCTCATACTGTGTTTTGATGTGGTAAAAGCGCTCACGCTTGAACGGCAATTCCACTCCAATCCCACCGAATCATTCCCAGTTCGTGTCTGGACGGCATTTAAAGAACTGTTCGGGGATCCTATTATCCGAATTGGCGACGGGCGCATGCGCGGCGGAGGGTATATACCTGTGATGAGTGTTGCAGCCAAGGATATGAAACATCCCTACAAGATCTACCTCTCATCGCTCAGCTGCATGAATCTCATGAAACTCGATGCGAAGCTCAAGGCTCTCCCGAATCATAGAGACAACTTCATGATCATCTTGGCCGGGCACGTCGTGGACCACACTGCGATGGAGTATCTGTATCAGTTCCAAGATCAACACGTGAAGGCGGGTCATAATTGCGTCATTCTTGGAACCCAGCATTTCCTTTCTCATTCACACCACCGTTTGGCATATCGAGTGAGCCAATCCGGAGATGCTATGGCGTACGGGTAGAAACCTCCGAGACATAAGTCGCAGGTTCAACTTAATGAATGCCGAATCTCGCAGGCATGCCTCGTTAACATAGGGGAACGCGAGGGTTCGCACCACTCCAAAGCGATACCCAAGTCACGTGGAAAATTTATACGCTGATCAAAAGATGTCTCTCCACAGGGTCTCAGTGGATTCTCAACCCAGAGATGTAGCCCTCGGCACCCGTCTTGCAGCATGACGCTGCATACAGTAGCATGCCATGGGGGGATCTCCCATAATGCAAGCAAGTATTTTTGTGGTGGATGATCAGGTTGCGTTTCGTAACGCACTGGAAAAAATGCTTTCTCGTATGCAGCACCGGATTCGATCATTTCAATCCGGCGAAGAACTACTCGACGCGTTGGAAGACGATGTGCCGGATTTGATCCTGCTGGATCTGAAGATGCCCGGCATGACCGGAATTGAAGTTCTGCAAGCGCTTCGCCCAAAAGGCTGCGATGCGCTCGTAATCATCCTGACCGCATATGGGACGGTAGAAGATGCGGTTGAAGCCATGAAGCTCGGCGCCTTTGATTTCCTCATTAAAACGGTCGATCTTGAAACCCTAGAGCCGGTCATCAACCGGGCTCTTGAACATATTCTGCTGAAGCGGCGCGTGTCCTACAGCAACGAGCACGAAGCCGATCAATATCAATTAAGCAACTTGAGCGCACAGAGTCTGACGATGAGAGCCTTGCTGATTCAGGTGCGGGAAGTGGCTCAGAACCCGAATGTGCCCATACTCGTGATGGGAGAAACCGGGACCGGCAAAGAATTCTTAGCCCGTGTTATTCACCATAACAGCACGCGCGCGAAGGGGCCGTTTGTGAAGATCAGCTGCACCTCTCTTTCATCCATGCGGTTCGA
>NZ_JBLYIG010000372.1:0-3504 GCF_049222245.1 Nitrospira sp. BLG_2
GTAAAACGAAGGTTCACTGGGATGCGCTGGGACTGCAAGACCCGGCGGCGACCTCGTCCGCACCATCAATCGAAGATATTCGTCGTCAAATCATCTCAGCCTCAAGCGCTGGCCTGAGTCCTGAGTCCCTCGCCCGCTCGCAAACAAAAGGCGTGTCCCGTCCAACGGTTTCCAAGACAGCGGTATCCACTCCGAAGCAGAGGATTCGTTCATAGGGGATCTCGGCATTACCCCGCCTATCGAAAGGAGAACATCATCGCAGGAATAGGAAAAACAACTACCGGCAAACGGGATCGCGAACGAGCGCGGCAACAAAAGCAGCGAGAGAAGGAGGCGCGACGCGCTCAACGCCAGGCCAACAAGCGGACCCCGGGTGCGACACAAGAAGGGGAAGACCCCGATCTCGCGGGTTTACGTTGGGGGCCTCAAGCTCCACTGTATTGACGGCTTGTGAGATTTTGCGAGGTATGGCTTAAAGAAAAGGCATGCCCGCGACGTATCGTCCAGAAGAGCAGGTTGTGAGAGAAGAGCCATTGCACGCCGGAGCGACAAGCACACATCGCGACCTCACTGAGCGGACAGAGGACGGTGTCAGCCTCACTATCACGTGCACGTTGCTGAGGCATGGCAGATCTATGTGTTTCCTTCGGAATTTCGCCCAATGGCTCGTTCAGAATCCACTCGCTACAGCAGCCGTACTGTACATGACCGGCATCATGAGCGTCCTCGTCTATACAATATCGAGATACGAGATCAGCATGAGTCTCGTTGGAGTATGACCGCGTTTTAAATGGGGGTCCGATCTTGGATAAACGCGTTGTGTATGTAGGCGGCCTCACAGATGGCACGTCCGATAATGAGCTCCGCGACCTATTGGGGCCGTATGGCGCTGTGGCATGCACCTCTGTCATCCGGCACAAGCATAGTGGAAAATCAGCCGGCTATGGATTCGTAGAGATGGGGACAGAGGAAGAGGCATTGCGTGCGGTGGTTGGCCTCGAAGGTGTACTCTTTCATGGCAATTGCCTGCGCCTCTTCGTCATGCCATATTACTCCCTTGACAGCAACGCGTTGGTCCCACACCCGAAGGAGCCCCTCGAATGAGCCGTCTCAACTTAGATCCGCTGATGACCTTTCCCGATGGATCGCAGCTGGTGATCAGCACACAGCAGTCAGTCGAGGGGGAGTTCTCCTGCGTGTTATACAGCGCCATCGTCGGCAACGATGACCACATCACGTTTAAAGTGCTCTCGCACGACTTTGCCGCGTCGACCTGCATGAGCGCGCAAGAGTCCGCCTATGGCTATGCCCTCCGATATTATCCGAGTGCGGCGACGGTCCTCAAAAAACCACCCTATTTGGTCTGGCATGGACCACGCTCGTCAGGCAGCCAGTGATCTCTCTTCCGGCGTGCGAGTGAATGTCTGACAGCCCATAGCTATTCCTCATCGAAACTGAGTATACTAGCACTGTTTCAGTGCGCCGGGCCTCGCATGAAACGTGTTCAAAACGGCCTGTCACCGATATTGTTCTTAGCGAGAATTCTGATCGGAAGCCTGGCCGGAGCCTTTGGCTCTCCCTTCCCCTCCGTGAACTCTTCTCGTAAACAATGTCTTTACTCGAAGGAGGATTTCCATGGGTTCGAAGCTTTACGTCGGAGGGTTGCCATATTCGGCGACCGAACAGCAGTTGAACGAAACGTTCGGAGCGCATGGCACGGTGGCCTCGGTGAGGATCATTGCTGACAAGTTCACCGGACAGTCGCGTGGATTTGGTTTCGTGGAGATGTCCTCGGATGCTGAGGCGCAAGCCGCGATCACGGCGCTGCATGGCACCGAGATGGGTGGCCGCACGTTAACGGTCAATGAAGCGAAACCGATGGAACAGCGTTCCGGTGGTGGCGGTGGATTCGGTGGCGGCGGTGGCCGTCCCGGCGGAAAGCGCGATCGCTGGTAAGCGATTAACGCTGATTGAAACGCCAAGGGGCTCTCCGGCTCACGCTTTCCGAAGCAGCTCCTTGCTGGCATTACGCGGCGCGGCCTGAATTCGTCCCGAACATTGGATGATAAGGTCCGCCGGGTAAGGTATTGAGAGCTCACATCCCATGAGGGGATTTCCACGCCCTGAACGCGGCTTTTCCGCAAGCCGCCGATCGTCTTCATCCAGCCAAAAAATTGTCGACCTTTTTGCGCAAGCGTTGGCTCAGGCGATCACTCTCGTGCCGCATGGTCGGCCATCCAAGCCGGGGTGCGTCGGCCGCGAACACATGCAAGGTGAGGCCGAATCCCGCGCCGTCGCAGATGCTGAACGAAGTCGCGACGGTGATAGCCCTTGTCCGCCCTAACGGTGTCGGACGGATCCCAGGTCGAGCCTGCCGGCGCAGCATGGCCAGGGCGGTGTCCCGTTCTGCGGTGGCGACCCAAATGCCTGTCTAACGGATAGATTCAAAAGTGACGTTGCCGACGATTTCAACGAGACGATGCGTCCTGAGAGAGTGGATCGACTCAGACCGTGAACCGTTTGCGGCGCTGAATGCGGACCCACGAGTAATGGAGTTCTTTCCAGCACCATTGACTCCGACGCAAAGCGCCGCGCTCCTTGAGAAGAACAGCGCGCATATTGCTGGTCATGGCTTCGGACTCTGGGCGGTTGAGGTACCAGGTGTTACGGCCTTCGCCGGTACTGTCGGGCTGTTAGTCCCTGGATTCAACGCTCCCTTCACACCGTGTATTGAGATGAGTTGGCGGTTTGGCTTTGACGCATGGGGCAATGGCTATGCGTGCGAGACCGCGCTCGCAGTTCTCTCCTTTGGATTCCACAATCTGAATCTTCCCGAGATAGTTTCCTTTACCGCGTACCGTAATCATCGCTCACGCCGTCTCATGGAACGCATTGGTATGGAATATTCACGCTCAGAGGATTTTCACCATCCGAATCTTCCACCTGAGCACCATCTCTCGCTCCACGCGCTTTACCGTCTCAAGCGCCAGAATTTCAGGCCTGAAGGCTTATCTCAAAAAGTAGAAAAGTGGAAGTGAACTCATCCGATCAAGGGTGGTACTACCAGGGGCGACGTTTATGCCAAGTGATTATGTAAGATTGGCAGATCACGATTTTCGATCCTTCCGTTTCCCGAGTTCGGGAGTGTCATAGACCAACTTGGCCCGTTCCTGCTCGGACCAGAGTCGCACGCCATAGGTTTCTTGTAGTTTCCTGCTTGGCTTTCTCGTCGCCTTTCCACCAGGGTATTTTCCCATTGCCTTTACTTTCAATGTGGCCGAGAATGAATATATATTTTAGCCACAACTGCCGACGGCCTCATGGAAGGCCCGACCGCCGCCACTTGTGAGAAAGGCGGTCGTCCATGGCAGACCTTTCACAATCATCCGCGCAGAACCACATTTCGAATACCCTGAGTTTCTGTGACCGTCTTTCCCCGACTGACCCGGTAATTTCCGCTGCTGAGAAACGACAAATTTGTACGGATATGATCCATCGACTAGA
>NZ_JBLYIG010000373.1:0-2147 GCF_049222245.1 Nitrospira sp. BLG_2
AGACCAGCTCCATCCTGGCCCTCCGTTTCGGCAAGCGGTTCCCCTGGGCCTGGCCTTTCTGTTCGGCGGCGCGACGGTGGCCGGGATCCCGCCGTCGTCGGGATTCCTAGGCAAGCTCATGATTCTGCAAAGCACGATGGACGGGTTGAGCGTCGTCCTGATATGGACCGTGATTCTGGTGACGAGCATACTGACCTTGGTGACATGTTCGCGCGCGGGGAGCATCGTCCTTTGGAATTACATTGAACCGAACCAGCCTGCGCATGACCGGCCTCCTCGCCCTGGCGAATGGATTGCGCTTGCCTCGCTGGCCGGATGCAGCATAGGTCTTGTCATCTTCGCGGCTCCCGTTACGCACTACACCGGTGAAATAGGGGCGCAACTGACCTCCCCTGATTCCTATATTCATGCCGTCCTGGGATCCGGGCAGGACGATTTCATCAGGCCTCATGCGATGGGCGGAGTTCGATGAGAAAGCTGTGTCCGTTTCCTACGCTCTCGATGGCGCTGGCCGCAACGTGGCTTGTCCTGAACGGAATCTCGCCGCTGCAGCTCGGGGTGGCTCTCCTGTCCGCCTTGGCCATTCCGCTCAGCATCGCTCCACTGCTCGATGTGCTGCCGGGTGTCCGTTCGCTACCCCCCGCGATGCGGCTCATGGTGAGGGTCTTGTGGGATATTCTCCTCGCCAATATCACAGTCGCCCGGCTCGTGTTGGGACCCGTCTCCCGGCTGCGGCCGGCATTCGTGAACGTTCCGGTGACTGTGACTCATCCATCGGCGATCTCGCTGTTTACGAGCATGATCTCGATTACACCCGGCTCCATCCCGTTGGCGCTCTCGCCGGATACGCGCACATTGCTGGTGCATGTCCTCCACGTGGAAGACGAGCAGGCCTTCATTTCCAGGGTCAAAGAGCGGTATGAACGCCCCTTGATGGAGATTCTCGAATGTTGACCGTCGCCGTCTATATAGCTTTGGGCTCCCTTACGCTCGCGCTCACGTTGTGCCTAATACGTCTCATGCGCGGTCCCGACCCGGCCGATCGCGTGCTGGCCTTCGACACGCTCTACATCAATACGATCGCATTGCTGATCGTCCTGGACATCTACCTGTCCACATCGATCTTTTTCGAAGCGGCGGTGCTGATCGCACTGACCGGATTTGTGGCCACGGCGTCGCTCGCTCGCTTTCTTGCCCGGGGCAAGGTCATGGAGTAGCACTATGCTGGATATCCTCGTCTCCGTCCTCCTGCTGGTCGGCAGCCTGTTCATTGTGGTGGGGGCGTTCAGTCTCGTCCGTCTTCCCGATTTCTTCATGCGGCTGCATGGCCCGACGAAATCCACGACGTTGGGCGTCGGGAGCTTTCTACTCGCGGCTGTCGTCCACTCCGTCGACGGCGGATTCACCTTGCGGGAACTGCTCATTGCCATGTTTCTGTTCATGACCGCTCCGGTGAGCGCTTTCGTGCTGGGCCAAGTAGGCCTGCGGAAGCGCGTAACTTCACGCGCTCCCCTGCCTGAAGATTTCCCGGGTTTACGCGGCTAGTCCCTACGTCCCTTCGAGGTACGGCGGCAGCATCCCTTCCCGACAATTGACATGGGCAAAACAGGTGAACTTAAAATCCCTCCATGGTACTGTCCTGAAGAATGACGGCTCCGTCCGCAGCAAAGTCGTCGTCACGCGTGTGTACGCATTGTCAGTGAGCGGGCGAAGAGCATGAAAACCTCAGCTCATCCAAGACGATCGATTCTCGTGGCGACCGACTTTTCGAAGCCGGCCAAACTGGTGATTCCGTACGCTTTTAAGCTTGCGAGCGTGTTGAATTTCCGTCTCATCATCCTGCATGTCGTGAAGGCCCCTCCCGGCTTTGAGCAGTGGTCTCCTAGGGCACGCCGCTCCCTCCAGTCCTTGAAGACCAAAGCTCTTCTTGAGCTGGGCCGGATCGTTCGTTTGGCGAACGAGAACGGCCTCATGGCCGATTACAAACTTCAGGTGGGCATTCCCGAGGATTTCATCTTGGAGGCTGCGCGCGATCCCGATGTCGCCCTTGTTGCCATGGGAACTCATGGCAAGACCGGTTGGGATCGACTCCGGTTAGGCAGCATTGCAGAGAGCACCGTGCGCCGAGCGCCTTGCCCCGTTCTTAC
>NZ_JBLYIG010000374.1:0-6054 GCF_049222245.1 Nitrospira sp. BLG_2
GGCGCGGCGGCTCGCCAGCTGGCTGAAATTCGTGCGGAGCAGGTGGCTTCGGTGGCAGCCGGACTACGGGATGTCTTTTTCGCGTACGACAGTTTTTCGATCACCGATGAAGGGCGTCACGCCCTTTCCGGCGATGCTGAATGGGCTCGGTCGAATCCGTACGCACAGCTGAAAATCGAAGGGCATTGTGACGAGCGTGGCACCTCAGCCTATAATCTAGTGTTGGGTGAGAAGCGTGCGAAGGCCGTTCGGAATTATCTTGTCGAGCTGGGAATCGCTCCCAGTCATTTGTCCGTCGTTTCCTATGGCAAGGAACGACCGTTCTGCACAGAACATACGGAATCCTGTTATTCGCAGAATCGCCGTGGACACCTCGTTGTCAAAACAGGGAAGTAATGTGCCCGGTAGTGCCGTTCGCCTGAATGGGCCCGATTGTCGGCAGTCGCTTGGAGTTCAGGATATGACGTCTCACCTACGAACCACGCATGGTATGCTTCTCGGTATCGCCATGGGCGGTTTTCTCCTACCGGGTTGTGTCGCGCAGCAGTCAGACCTGAAAAAAGCCGAAAAAGATCTTCAGCAACAACTGTCACAGACCAGAGCCAGGCAGAGCCAAGAGATTTCGACCTTGCGCGAACATGAACTGCCGCAACTGCGAGGAGAATTGGAAAAGGCTCTGCACCAGGCACGAGAGCTTCAGAACAAACAGGAAGATTTCAAGCATCGGTCGGCTCAGTTGGAGCAGCAGACAAAAAAGCTGGAACAGTTGGCTGCCAAGCTGGAAACCGACAGCAGCACACGGTATCTCTGGATGCAGAAGAGCTTTGAGACGCAAGATGCGAAGGTGTCGGCCAGACTCGACGAACTATCGAAGACCATGGAGGTTTTGAAAAAAGAGGTCATTGACGTCGTCCAACGCACGAACGAAGGGTTGGCAAAACGCGTGGATGTCAAGCTGGAAGGGCACCAAAAAGAATTGACAGAGCACCAGAGCAAAATCGATCAGATTTCTCAAAAGTTCACTCAATTCAATCAGGCGCTGACGGGTTTTCGTGAGGCGCTGACGGGTCTGAATGATCGCGTGGGTGAGCATGAAAAAACCGCGAAGCATCTCACATCGAGAATAGATGCCGATTCAAAAATGACAGCGACTCATGCGGAGGATGTCAATAGAAGCGTGATTTCCGTCACGAAGGCGCTTGAAGCGGTTGGGAAAAGAGTCACGGTTCGCCTTGACGAGCAGGATGGTCGAATCGATGCCTTGGCGAAAACTCTTGAGCAGGTATCAAATAGGGCTGTTTCTCCGCAACAGGCGCACAAGCAGGCGCAACCCTCCGCGCTGGGGCCGAATGAGTCCACACTGGAAAGTGGGGAAACGGCAAAGCCGTTCTCTGGACCACAGGCTATGGGAGGTGTGACAACGATCGTTCCTCCTCAAGAATCATCGAGGTTGGAACCGACTCCGGCCAGCGCCGATCCGCCTGATCGGGTTCGCTATGAGGGAGTGTTGGGCCTGTTCCGAGATGGAGATTTGGAAGGTGCTCGGCAAGGATTTACCGGATTTCTCGAAGACTATCCGAACTCAATCCTTGCGTCGAATGCCCGCTTCTGGCTGGGGGAGTCGTACTTCGGCAAGAAAGAATTTCAGAGAGCGATTGATGCCTACGATAAAGTTGAGATCGATTATCCCGGCAGCGAAAAGATACCTGCCGCAATCTTAAAGAAAGGGTATGCGTATTTGGCGCTAAAAGATAGGAAGCGCGCGTCGTCCGCCTTTAAGCAAGTAGTCACGCTCTACCCGAAAACCGTTGAGGCGGGAAAAGCGTCGGACAAACTGGCTCAACTCAAGGAGGTGCGGTAGCAACATGCGAGTCCGTACACTCGTGTCCGGTTCAATGGCATGGGGAGTGTTGGGATCGATGGTCTTGCTCATCGGCTGTGCGAAGCATGCCGATTTTCTGGAAATCCGCAATCAGCTTTCGACCATCTCGCGAACGCAGGATCAGGATCATCAACGAGTGGACGCCGTGATACGCCGATTGGATTCCGTAGAGAGGAGCAAGGATAAGGATTCTACGAAACTGCGATCCGATGAGCTGACGACGCGTTTTCAGAAACTTGAAAGCCGATTGGCAAAGCTGGAGGAGGCTGCCAGCCAGGCGTCGGCCAAGCCAGACTCCTCGAGTGAACCGCGTGCATCCAAGCATGTCAAGCAGACGCAATCTGCAGAGCCGACAATGGCGGTGTCCGGAATCACCCCGACGTCCGCTTTTAATCTGGCATATAATGATTATCTCAACGGGAAATATGAGCTTGCGGTCGCAGGGTTCCAGCGGTTCATCAAGGACTTTCCCGGGACGTCTCTTACCCCCAACGCTCAATATTGGTTGGGAGAATCGTATTACAACTTGAAAGACTATGGGCGGGCCATCCAAACGTTTGACTATCTCGTAGCGGAACATCCAGGGAACGAAAAGATTCCGGCGGCGCTGTATAAGCTTGGTTTGGCGACGGCTGAGACCGGCGATCTCGGCAGGTCGAGAAAGAATCTGAAGCGTGTGCTTGAAGAATTCCCCTCATCGGACGAATCGAAGTTGGCAAAGAATAAGTTGGCCGAGATCCGATGATCGTCGCCGTGGTGCGACGACCCGCCCCACCACCGTCTCATCGCTCATGAGGAGCATCGTGCCGTGCTGAGAACCGACGGCAGTGGCAAGATCTGTATTCTTCCGGAAGAGGTCATCGATCGCATTGCGGCGGGGGAGGTGGTCGAGCGCCCGGCGGCCGTTGTCAAAGAGCTCCTCGAAAACAGTCTCGATGCGGGGAGTCGGTCCATCACGATCGACGTGAAGGACGGAGGACTCGCTTTGATTCGGGTAAGCGACGATGGGGAGGGCATGAGTCGGGAAGATGCCCCGCGTGCTTTTCAGCGTCATGCCACGAGCAAACTCCGGTCCGATCTGGATCTATGGTCCATCCGAACAATGGGCTTTCGGGGCGAAGCACTCCCGAGCATCGCCGCTGTTGCCCGTATTCGGTTGATGACGGCGACCCGTTTTGCCGAAGCGGGGACCGAGTTGGAAGTGGTCGGGGGAACGATCGGGAAAATAGCCGAAGCTCCTCCGGTCACGGGAACGCGCATCGAAATCGCAGGATTGTTCCACAATCAGCCGGCCCGGAAGAAGTTCCTGAAGTCCACTCTGACGGAGTTCTTGCATATCAGCCGGGTCGTACAGCAGGCATCGCTTGCCTGGCCGTCGGTCCATTTCCGCTTGACGCACAACGCCGAGGAGATCTTTCATTATCCGTCCGCGTCGTCGGATGATGATCGGATCGCCCAGGTCTATCGACGCGCCTTTCTCGACCAGTGTCTCCTAATCAAGGCTTCGTTCCCCGGAGCGTGTCTCAGTGGGTACATCGTGGACGCGGTCCATGCAAAGGCCTCTCGCACACCGCAAGAATTATTTGTGAACCGTCGCCCTGTGCGCAACGCCGCAGTCGCTCATGCCGTCGGCGAAGGGTATGGTGCATTTCTCGCCAAAGGAACCCAACCGCGATTCGTGCTGTTTCTGGAAATTGATCCGGATCGTCTCGATGTCAACGTCCATCCAACCAAGCGGGAAGTACGGTTTTCGGACAATGAGTTGATCCATCAACTCGTACGGCGAGCGGTCCGCCAAGCCTTGAGCGGCGGAAAGACGGATGAGTTCGGGAAGACTCCGTTCGTAGAGTCCTCCGTGCGACGGACCTCGGGTTCCATCGTGACAACTCTTCCCACGTCCCAATCCGTTGAAGCGGACTCCACGACATTACGGCCCGGCTCCGAAACGCAATTGCCCTTGGTGAACGAAGCAGCGGAGTCCTACGTTCGAGTGCCTGCAGCTGAGGTGATTGCGTTGGGACAGATCAATCGGACATTCCTCATCGCTCAAGTCGGGGGCGATTTGACAGTGATCGATCAACACACGGCTCACGAACGAGTCCTGTTTGAACGATTGTATCGCGATTGGACGACCCGTAGCATCCAAGCTCAGCCATTGCTGATCCCTGATCCGGTGGAACTGTCGCCCCCACAGGCGGCATTGCTTCGGCGGTACCAAAGTGACCTGGAGCAATTGGGGATGGAGATTGAACCGTTTGGTTCCTCAACCGTCCTCATCAGGGCGATTCCGGTCGGTCTGGGCAAGCTCGATCCGACGACGTTTCTGCAGGATCTCATGGATGATCTCGCGCAATGGGACAGTGCCTCCAATCTGGAGGTGCGAGTGCGGTCAGTCCTGGCATCGGTGGCGTGCCATGGAGCGGTCCGCGCCGGTCGCTCGATGAAACAGGAAGAAGTCAAGGCTCTGGTCGAAGAATGGCGTGCCGAAGGGGAGATCACGACTTGCCCGCACGGGCGGAGAACGTCGTTCCGCCTCAACATCACCGACCTTGAGAAAATGTTCGGACGAGCCGGCTGGTAGCCGATGATTCGGGCAGGAGCTACGGATCTTCGGTAGAGAGTTTTGATCTCAGCAGATACGTGTATTATCGGTTCGGCAGCGTTCATGTGACATGCGATCAGACCAGTTACTCCACTACCGTCCCCTCGTAGTGCTTCTCGGTCCGACAGCCGTCGGTAAGAGCCGGATTGCAATACAAGTGGCCAGACATTTTGATACCGATGTGCTGGCGGCGGATTCCCGCCAAGTGTATCGCGGGATGGACATTGGAACGGATAAGCCGAGCGTTGAGGAGCGTCAGGGTGTGCCGCACCGACTTATCGATTTGGTCGCACCCAGCGAAACGTTCAACGCCGGTTGGTATCGGCGGGTCGCAATGGTAGAAATCGAACGTTTATACAGGGCTGGACGGTTGCCCTTCGTTGTAGGTGGAACGGGATTGTATATTCGGACCTTGGTGAGAGGATTATGTCCAGCACCCCAAGCGGATCCATATGTAAGGGCGAACCTCAAGAAATTGAGAGATGACCGGGGCCGGGACGGCCTCTATGCGGAGCTGAGGCGCGTTGATCAAGAAACGGCAGCACGGCTGCACCCGAACGATGAATCCAAGGTCTTGCGTGCGTTGGAAGTCTATCGGTTATCGGGGCGTCCACTGTCGACCATGCAAGCGGAACACAAGTTTCATGAGACTCCATTTTCCGCTCTTTTAATTGGCCTTGAGCGAAAGAAAGAGATCTTGTATCGAAGGATTGAAGAGCGAATCGATTGGCAGCTGGCTCATGGAATGGTAGAAGAGACTCAATTATTGCTGGGTCAGGGATTCGGACGCGAGCTCGGTTCGATGAAAGGTCTCGGCTATCGCCAGGTCGGAGCCTATTTGGCGAAGGAGTACGATTACGCCGAAATGGTGCGTCGGTTCAAGCGCGACACGAGGCGTTTTGCGAAACGGCAGATGACCTGGTTTCGAAGTGAATCGGGCGTCACGTGGCTGTCGATCGAGGACCACGAGCCGGATCAGCGAACGGCCGAACGAGTGATCGCACATATCGAGCAATTTATGAGAGCCCGTGGACAACAAAAACAGCCTGCTGCGTTGCAGCAGGTTCTTTTGAGAAAAGGATTTGTATGAAGAGAAAAAGACAGGATGAGCGGGTGACCGTCGGGGTGATCGGAGGAAGCGGGCTGTATGATATTGAGGGGCTCACCTCGACTCGGTCCGTCCGAGTCCGTACGCCTTTCGGGGCTCCTTCCGATGCGATTACCGTGGGTTCGCTGGAAGGAATTCGAGTCGCATTTCTTTCACGGCATGGGCGGGGACATGGGTTGAATCCGAGCGTGATCAACTACCGAGCGAACATTTTCGCGCTCAAGTCTCTGGGGGTGTCCCATGTGATTTCGATCAGCGCGGTAGGTAGCATGAAGGAATCAATTCACCCGGGCGACGTTGTCGTGCCGGACCAGTTCATCGACCTCACAAAGCGGCGTGTCTCGACATTCTTTGACAACGGAGTCGTGGCACATGTTGCCTTCGGCGAGCCCATTTGTGCCAAACTCGGACAAACTCTCTTGGCGGCTGGAGAAAAGGTCGGCGCCACGTTGCATTGCAGCG
>NZ_JBLYIG010000375.1:0-5661 GCF_049222245.1 Nitrospira sp. BLG_2
CTTTCTGGAGCCTAGTGGTTCGTACACGAAGGGTTCCGGTTTTATCGCTCATGGCATCCATCGCGTTCAAGAGCAGGTTTAAAAGGACCTGTTTAATTTGTTGCCGATCTAACATGCCACGAGGAAGTTCAGGCGCCAAATCTTTTTCAATCTTAATCCCGCGGCTGTCGGCTTTCACTTGGATAAAGTACAGACACGATGAGACGATTTCATTCAGATCCTCATCGGTCAACCGAGGTTCCATGTAGCGAGCGTAGTCGAGAATCTCCTGAATCAACCGCTCAATCCGATTGACATCATCGAGCACAATTCGGCTGAATTCGCCAATAAATTGACTGTCATCCTTACGCTCCGGGGCCAGCTGAATGAAGGTCTTGATCGACGTTAAGGGGTTTCGGATTTCATGAGCGAAACCTCCGGCAATGGTTTCCAAAGAACGCAATCGATCGGTTCGTCGCATGAGAGTTTGGGACTGCCGGAGGTCCTCATACAACAGGAAAGAGTCGAGCGCGTTGGCGGCATTCTGGGCCATAGCAGCCAGGAGTTCCCTGGTATGGGAGGTAATGACAGCGGTACCCATCCTGGATTGGAGCAATACGAAGGCGATCAGCTGTCCTTTATTCAGCAACGGGATGGCCAGATTGACGGGAAGAGTGACGGGCCGGGCACCCGTCGTATTGTCCAATGATGCCGCGCATAAGGAATCGGTCAACGCTGACGAGTCTAGGATATCTTGGTGCTGAGCCAGTTGTTGAACGAGGGGGTGATTGAAGGGAATGATGCGAGATGTTGCTATCGAAGAAATCTGTCCGTGTAAGGCTACCTGGCAGAAGTATTCGCGTTCACGATCAAGCAGATAAAGAATCCCGTCAGAGTGTTGAGATACTTCAGAGAAGCCGGAAAGAATACGTTCTGCGATGATGGGAAGACTTGTCGGATGCCCCATGTCCCGCGCGAATTGCGTGAGCCGTTGCAGCGATGCTGTGTCTGGTTGACAGAGGGCCGATTGCGGATGCGTGCGATCTGTCATGAGCCGGTGTGCGAGGTCTTATGCGCCTGCGTAGTTCGTCGCGATGGAAAGGAGACTACGTATCATCACTAGGCGCAAAGTATACACCCGAGGAGTTGTTTCAGCCAGCGGATTTGGTCTTCCGTACAACAGCGAGTAGAAGCTGATCATCGAGGACGGAGTAAAACTGGATTGAGCCCGCACCGGCATGGGTCAGTAGACGGGCTAGCTCATCCCGTTCATAGTTATGCAATAGGCCATGGCGAACGGCTTCTCGCAGGCGGCCGAAATAGTGAAGGACGATCTTGGCCGGTGAACCGAATTTATCGTGGTCTGCTGCGCGCGGGTGGCGGCGAAACAGCCTGGAGAGATCGGTGTGCGGTTGAAGACTCGTCAGGATGGCCGTCCCATCCGGATGCAAGACTCGAAGCATCTGTCTGAGACAATGAAGGGGAGAGGGAGTGAAGGAAAGCGATAGATGGCAAAGAATGCGGCCAATCGATCCATCGATGAAAGGAAGAGATGCATTCCAGTCCGTATGCATCCAGCTTGTCGTTAACAATTGGCCGATTGGGACGGCAGCCGTGAGCGTGCCGGGCAGTTCTTCAGCGAATGTATGGGTCTGCTGTTCCGCAAGCCTAAGCGATTCGTGCGAATGATCCAACCCGATATAGCGAAGAGGAACGTCCGTCAGTCCGCTCTGATGCGCCCATCGATAGGCCAGATTGGTCAGCATGAGACGGATGAAATTCGTATGACCGCAGCCGATATCGAGGATAGTCATGTTTGGTTCAAGAGGAAGGAGTAGGCGATACAGTTCATTCGTAAAGGCCAAATAGTCCGGCAAGTGTTCGAGTTGGTACAACTGGGCCAAGTGAGCCCCCCACAGGGCGTTGCGTGTGGCCTGCGAGACGTGGTGGCGAATGCGGGTGCGCTCATGCTCCAACTGCTGTTGCTGATATACATCGCGGGTGCGCGGTTCCCGCACCGGAGCCGAAGGAGGATTGCCGATGAGAGAAGTAGAGAGCAGCTTCAAGATCGTCTTGAAGGCTGCGATTCGGCGTTCGTCGTTGACGACGGATTCTCCGGACACGTCGGCCTGCAGTGATACAACGGTTGGGGCGATTCCCAGGGCTCTGAGGGACTGATAGTGAGGGTCGAACGGGTGTTCGATGGGACGGTTCTTTCTGGGAGAGACCAGGATAACAGGAGGAGTCGCCAGTTGGGCGAAGTCAGATCTTGGCGAGGCTGAGTCGACATAGTCACCCGTGATCGCATCGCCAATAAACTTGTCGAAGTTGATATTGAAGCCCCAGATATTGACAACGCCCAGCCGATGGCCTTGCCGATAGGTTTCAATGGCACGGGAGAGATCGAGGGGAGAAAGAGAGGTTTCTAGGTCAAGAGCAGGATTCAATAAGAAAAGCTGATCAGCCGATGTGCTTCGGGCTATGACTTTGGCCGCCACTCGTGCAGCGATGTCTTCCGCGAGGAAGGCTATAGGAGCAGTAGGCCATGTGGTGTGAGCAAAATCAAGGACGCTCTGCAGATCAGTCTCCATGTTGCGTAACGTGAACTGTAAAATATTACCTTCGCTTTGGCCGACATGGTTCGAGTGATCATAGCGCAACACGCGTAAATGGTTGGCAGCGAGGTAAAACGAAAGTGGTACGTAGTCAGTTTGGGTCGATCCGAATCCCGGTATAACGATGATGATCGGGATGTCTTGTGAAACGTCATGGCGAGCATGATCGGCCGTCACGGCAATAATCCGGCCATGCGTATTCCGACATTCCCATCTGTCGCTCATGATCAATGGCCGGCCGTCTCGATCCGCAAAGTCTATGGAGGGGGAGCCGAGGTGTAGCGCAAGCACGCGATTGACTTCCCGTTCCGCCAATGGCGTCAGTTGGGAAAAACGGATGCCGATACGCTGTCCTGTCTGTGATGGGCGCGGTGTGAGCTCGGATGAAACAGTGGGATGTGGAGCGAGATGGACAATGCGGCCGGTCAGGATCGCTTCGGTCGCTTCCGGATTCTGTGCCTCAGACTGATCATGGACATCGATAGAAGAGAAATGAAGCACGACTACCTCATCGGTCATTGTCAGGAACGGCTCCGTTTGCAGGCATACACCACCTCGGCTGAAGTTGACGGCGATACCGATCAGACTTCCGATTGCCGAAGTTTCAATGCGGACCGGTAGCGTCAATCGAACCCTCAAAGTCTCACGATGATCGGCGCCACGCAGGCCGGTTTCCGTGGAGCCAGCTACAAAATCGACTGTTCTATCGAGCATTGGAAACTGGGCTTCGACCGTTATGGCGAAGGCACGTATACGTGCCGCCTCAATAAACGATGCGAGGATCTCCTGCTGAGTCTCGCCAAGTGCGGTGAACTCAAGTGCGAGGCGGGAAGTTCGCCGCCGTTCCATGCCGGCCCGTCGAGGAGTTTCTTCTCGATCATGCGCGGTTGCATCCAGTTCCAAGGTGCTGACGGTTGCCTTAATGAGCAGGTAGACAGGCTGTTGTTCGAATGCCGGAAGCGCACCTTCAATCTCCAATGAGGCTCCGCTCGGACTCAGATCCGTCACGACACCTTCGTAGGGCGTATTGCCGATCGTAACGCGCGCCCGGAGGTCGACGGTCGTCCGCATGCGTTTGCGGCGGTCTGGCAAAGGTGGGGTAGGACCAGGAGGAATGGGTGCCGCCATAGCCAAGACGGGAGCCGGCCTCTGTATCGATGGTCCGGCTTCCGTCAAAGGCGTCGTTTTCGGGGTTGGCTTAGTCGGAATCCTGATTGTGATGGACAACCGTCCATTTGCGGGAGCGATAAAATCCAAACGGCCTCCCAATTGCTTGATCAATGCATAGGCTTCGAAAAGGTCTCCGGTTTCCGGAGGCGATGGCCTTTCACCGGCAACTGTCGCGTCAGTTTCTTCAATGCGGACTTCCACCTCAGTCAGATGTATCGGCGGAGCAAGCGTGGTGCCTGGCGCGAGCGTCTTGCCGATCACATCGATGGCGGCTGTGCTGATCTTGAGCCGACGGCGGCGTAGGGTGACGGTCGTAAGGTGCAGGGCTTGTGAAAGCAGAATGCGCAGTAGCCGCTTCGCCGATTCCCGGTGTTCTGTGAAGGGCGGCAGATCAAGAGCATAGGCGCGTTCAATTCGATCCCTGTCGATGAAAGAAGGCTCGGTTGCCGTGAGCACGGACTCGATAACCTCGTTGATCGTGTCACGGCTGGCAGCGGATTCGACGGCTGCGCGACTGAGCGTTTCTCCTAGCCGTGCGGCTTCTTCGGCATAGAGTGCCAGGGTTTCTACGCGCTCGATGAGACGGACATCACGAATGGTATTCAGCAATTGTTGAGACTGGGCCAAGATGGTGGCTTGAGGAGCCTCGAGGTTTTTGGATAAACGGACCAGTTGCTGTGCTGTGGCGATCAACTGGTCGGTTTGTTGGAGTTGACGCTCGAGACGGTGGATAGTCTCTTCCTGATTGCGTCGGGTCGATACGTCACGCAAAAGGCCAAAGGTACCCAGGTGTCGTCGCTGTGAATTGTACAGTCCGTGAGCGCTGATTTCGGCTTTGATTCTCGAGACTTCCAGCCTATGAGGAAGGGCTTTGGGGACCAGCTCGATTTCGACACTCCTAGAGGCGCGTTCTCCAGTCCGTCGGTCATCGAACCGGTGGCGTGCCCGATCCAGTTGGTCAGGAGCGATTACAGTGGAGTAAGGGGCACCGACCAATTCTTCAGGAGAGTAGCCGAGCATTTTAACGACGCTGGGGCTGAGGTAGGCAAATCGCCCTTCCGAGTCGAGTTCATACAGCACGTCCGTCAGCGTTTCAATGAGTCGGCCATGACGGTCTTGCAGCTGCTCGAACATGATGCGGTCATCTTGTTTTTCAAAGGCGTCTTTCGCATACAGCACGAGTTCAGTGAAAAAGGCAGGAGACTTCTTATCGAGCAAAAAATCCGCACCGGTTTGCAGACTATCCAAGGCGATGGTGGGTGAGCTTCGGTCAGTTTGTAGAACAAGCGTGGCCGAGGGGGCGAGTCGTTTGAGCTCCGACAGCAGAGGAGTCGGGTGTTGCTCGATCAACTGTTCATTGATCAGGATGAGACGCCACGGAGCCAGTTGAGCCCACTGAAGGGCTTCTTCGGGCGTGTAGACGGCTTCGACGCGGCAGTTTGGAAGGAATTTTCGGAAGGTGAGCGTGACCTGTTTGATTTCTTCGGCGATCGCATTGACGAGAAGGATGGTGGCAGGCTCACTCTGCGGCATGGCACAATTCCCGTGTTTCTGGGCAAGCCTGCTCTCAGAGCGGCCATTCAGCGGGCTGCTGCGTATCGCCGCCGCGTGTCAATCAACCGACTCAGTCACACAACAATTGCGTGATGTTTCAGCCAGACCGTGTGACTTGATACCACAAGTGGCGGGGAGAAACCCAGACTGGAGGCCACTTCTTTAGTAGGGGAGTAGCGGCTATGAGACGGCTTGCATGAACAATTTTGGACGGTAGGAAAATGGCACTGCTTGCAGGCCTGTCGGATTAATTTTCCGGCTGGCCTGCAAGAGGAGATCAATTGGCGGCGGCAGTCTGACCATGCTCCGAGCAAGAACCGGGCGTCATATACAGCAGGTAATT
>NZ_JBLYIG010000376.1:0-1903 GCF_049222245.1 Nitrospira sp. BLG_2
CTCACGGACGTCGTGCTTCGTATCCCCAATCTCCCGCATGCCTCGGTCCCGGTAGGGGCTGACGCATCGGAAAATGTCCAGGTTCGTCGATGGGGAGCCGTGCCGTCTTTTTCAAGCCCCAAACCCCATTGGGAAATCGGAGAGAACCTCGGAATTGTGGATTTCGATCGAGCCGCGAAGATTGCAGGAGCCAGGTTTTCCGTCATGACCGGGGCCGGTGCCAGGCTGGAACGAGCCCTGATCAACTATATGCTTGATCGACACACAACCCAGCATGGATATCAAGAGGTGATTCCGCCCCTCATGGTGAATCGCCCAGCGATGACCGGCACCGGTCAACTTCCGAAGTTTGAAGAAGATCTCTTTCGCCTGCGAGATGAAGAGTACTTCTTGATCCCGACCGCGGAAGTGCCGGTGACCAACTTACATCGTGAGGAGATTCTTGTTGGGGACCGCTTACCGCTCCGCTACACGGCCTACACGCCTTGCTTCAGACGAGAGGCTGGGTCCTATGGAAAGGACACGAGAGGCCTGATCCGGCTTCACCAATTCAATAAAGTGGAGCTCGTGGCATTTTCGACACCCGATCGTTCGTATGAAGAACTTGAACGCCTGACAGGCCATGCTGAGTCGATCTTGCAGGGGTTGAACCTGCCCTATCGCGTCATCACACTCTGCACTGGGGATATGGGATTTTCCGCCGCCAAGACGTATGATCTGGAGGTATGGCTACCCTCACAGCAACAATATCGGGAGATTTCATCCTGCAGCAATTTCGAGTCGTTTCAGGCCAGACGAGCGGGTATCAAGTATCGGCCAATCGGAGGAAAGAAAGAGGCAAAGACCGATTTCGTCCACACGCTCAATGGTTCCGGGCTGGCCGTCGGGCGAACCTTGGTGGCCATCTTGGAAAATTTCCAGCAACCTGACGGCTCGGTTGAAATACCTATCGTACTGCGCCCCTATATGGGCGGGCTGGAAAGGATTAAAAAAGAATAAGTCTGTCCCGTCGCGCTCCACAGAAGAGAGCTCCGGATCGAGCAAGCTTGACGATTGTGCACCTACAAGCAGAGAGGAATTCCATGGACATTGTCAACAGGTGGACAAGCAGTATGAGTGTCATAGGATTGATACTTGGAAGTTTGGTGATTGCAGGCTGGAATTCCGCCTATGCGTTCGAGGGAGAACAAGAGTCATCGTCAGATCGACAGAGTTTCTTTCACAGCTGGGATAAGAAGTTACCTGACAGCTCGCGGTTTACCGTCTTGAGCGATTTTGGCGGGGCGGCGGTACGTGACAATGAGACAGGGCTGGTGTGGGAGCAATCGCCGGAGACAAAAACCGTGAATTGGCAAGGGGCACGATTTCAGTGTACGAGCCGCAAGATCGGCGGACGCATGGGGTGGAGACTCCCATCGGTACATGAACTGGCAAGCCTGGTTGATCCCTCCGTATCACCGGGCCCCACTCTGCCGACAGGTCATCCTTTCGCTAACGTGCAGGCTGCCCACTATTGGTCGGCATCGTCCTTCGCTGGTAAACCGACACATGCATGGAACGTGGGCTTCGTCATGGGTATGGTACACGACATTAAAATAAAGGACAGTCATAATGTTTGGTGCGTGCGTGGAGGGAATAATGCGGATGCGTATTAACTCTGAAGATGACCTGGTGAAGCTTTAGAGACCTGAGGTGAAGTCGTGTCGTTGGGTAAGACATCCGCTCATCGTCCGGCAAGGCCTTGGACCAGCGGCGCGCCAGACGCGGGGAGCCGGTACTCATTGAAAGATGGAGCCGCCGGGTTGGGGGATATGGCTCGGTTCATGGGCCAGCTTTGTTCCCTGGGCAACCAAGGCCGTGGGTTTCTCGAGCGTACGGTTGTAGACCTGAAGCTGGAAACCAG
>NZ_JBLYIG010000377.1:0-6054 GCF_049222245.1 Nitrospira sp. BLG_2
CAAAAGCTTCAAACCCAAAGACGGTTCCGGTGACGGAGACAGCGGCGAGAGCTTTCACGGCCAGAAGCGGAAAAATGACACGCATGCCAGCACGACCGACCCCGATAGCCGCCTATACCGCAAGGCGCAAGGCCGCGAGGCGAAACTTTGCGATATGGGTCATGCGCTCATGGAAAACCGCAACGGGCTTCCGGACTTCATCACTGAGTGCAAATTTGCGTTGAACAACTTGCTCATGAGGATTCGGCAAGTGAATCTTCTTTCTCGACCCGTCTGGTAGGACCAAACTCCACTCGCCGTTTATACCTCCCTCCACTGGCCGGTTAAATGCTTTGAGCTCGATGAGCCCCGCACATCGTTCCGTCACAACAAGAAAGTCAATTTGGCGCGGATGAGTCGGCGGTAGAAATTGGCTAGGATGATGGCAGCACAATTGGCTTTGCGAAGATCATCACAGGCTCGATTGAGGAATGATCGTTCGGATTGTTGCTCCAGCGGAGAGCCGATGTAAACATCGATGGAGGTTGTCACGCGGTTGTCTACCATCAGTGCCAATAACTATGAAATAAAGATAACGCGAGGTGTGAGAAAGGTGTCAAGCGGAAATCGAGGTAGGCTTGTGATCATGCGCATTGAACGAGTTTGAGGCGGCTATGTTCGTAGCGCCGATGGATGTCGCGAGCAGGGATATCGTGCCCGCCTCGGCTGACTCGGGCTTGGACGCGTGCGACGTGTAATTCCGGATTGAACAGTCCCACGTACCAGACGCGCACCTCAATGCTCTGTTCGGCTGCTTGCACAAGGAGGCTTGTGATGGTATTCCCGCCGAGGGTAGTCTCGAAGGTAAAATCCAGGCGCTTTTCGACCGCCCTCTTCAGCAGCCTCACGCCTTGGCGCCAGGCTATGCTGTTGGCATCTGCCTGTGTCAGGGTGGGGTCTGTTTCTCTCAGTGCGTGGGCCGCTTCGTCCGGATTGAAATACTCGCCTCCGTGTTGACGGACGGCCGTGCCACCGATGCTGCTTTTCCCTGCCCCATTGACGCCGGCCAGCACATGAATCCGTGGCCGCCGAGATGGGCTCATGCCCTCGCGGCTGTCGACATGCGCCGCGCTCGTTTGCGTACCGGTGCGCGATGTTTTTTTTGGGTGGTCGTGACTGCGGCGTGTCCCAGTTCCTGCGGAGAGGCGTTGAAGGCCGCCTCCACGCCATTTCGCGCTTGTGGTGTCTGCATGCGGGCCAGTAATTCGTCGAACTCCTTGCCCAGATCGTCGAGCGAGCGACCGCGTTCTTTCACCAGCGATTCGAACTCGGCGAACGAGAGGAGCACAGCCTTGGGTCTGTCGTGACGGGTAATGGCGACCGCCCCACTGTGCATCGTTTTCTCCAAGATCGCGCCGAACTCGTTCTTGACCTTTGTGGCCGCTACCGAGGAGATGTCTACAAGCTGTCCACGGCTGTTTTTGAATGTGAGCTTGGACATGATGTCTTGCGTAAAGAAATGACTAATATAGCCAAATTGTACATAGTGTCTATTCCAAGGTCAAGTGCGAGCATGACCTAAGATGCAACTTAAGATGCGGTGCCGCTCCTGCATGTGCTGAGCTGCTCGTATTGTGTGTCTTCCTCTTCGTAAGCAGAAAGAATGGCTCAAGAGGAATGGGGGCGGCGACGGAATTGTGAATGGCTGCCAATGACTCGGTTGCATTCCTCGTGCGATGATCTGGTACAGTGAAAAGAATTTCTCTTGGGTACATTACGCATGTCTGCTCCGACCGCCCATCGCCAATCCACCTCACGGGTTAAAGTATTGCCACGCGATGAGACGCGCGAGCACTTGCTCGCGATTGCGGATATTTTGGCCAAGGTCATGGATACGACGGTCAAGATTCCCGGCACGTCGTGGTACGTCGGATTGGACCCCGTGCTCGGCCTCATCCCTGGGATCGGGGATGTGATTGCGAATCTCATCGGTACGATCATCCTTGGGCTCGCGACGCGTTTACAGCTTCCTCGTATTGTCATAGCTCGCATGAGCCTGAATCTCCTGATCAATGGGACGGTTGGTGCAGTTCCGATTTTCGGAGATCTCTTCTCGGTGTGGTTCCGGAGCCATGCGAGAAATGCCGCATTGCTCCGCGAGGCTGCGATGCAGCCGGATCGTGAGACCCATGCGGATTGGTTCTACGTTGGCGGAATTATCGGCGGTACGGTGGCGCTTCTGCTGGTCATGATTGCCTGCATGGTGTGGGTGGTCTACAAGCTCTGGTCGATGGTCACCGGTGGATAGGAATGGGAAGTCGAGTGTGGTATACAACAAACCTTCCTGAGTACCAAAGTTAACAATACTTCCTTCGCGCATCTCCATGGAACGAGAAGTTAAAACCTATGTGTTGAAGCGGCCTGCTGAGGAGGCGGTCCCGCGCAAGTTGTCCACCGATTATTCTGCCGCGCTGAACACTCAGCAATTGGCGGCGGTGACGGCGGGCGACGGCCCATCACTGGTCATTGCGGGAGCCGGAAGCGGCAAGACCCGCACGTTGGTCTATCGCGTGGCCTACCTCATCGATTCCGGTGTGGATCCGTCGAACATTTTACTGCTGACGTTCACGCGCAAGTCCGCTCAGGAAATGTTGGAGCGGGCCGGCGATCTGATCGGGACGAGTAGCCATCGGGTCTGTGGAGGGACGTTCCACTCGGTGGCCAATCTTTTGCTGCGTCGGTATGGCCGGTGCATCGGCATCGAGCCAGGGTTCACGATTCTGGATCGTGGCGATGCGGAGGATTTAATCGCGCTTATGCGGTCGCAGCTTGGACTCAATGAAAAGGACAAGCGCTTTCCCCGCAAGGGGACAGTCATGGAAATGATCAGCAAGAGCGAAAATACGCTGCGCAGTCTCGACGAGATCATCTTGGAAGAGTTCAGTCATTTCGCGGATCACTCGGAGGATCTCGGACGGCTTCAAAAAGCCTATCAAACGGCGAAGCGCCAAAAGCAACTCTTGGACTACGACGATCTGCTGGTGATGCTGCGGCAGTTGCTGTTGCGTGACGAAGCGGCCCGCGCGAACATTTCCCGTCAGTATCGCCATATCCTCGTGGATGAGTATCAAGATACGAATCGATTGCAGGCCGAGGTCATCCGCCAACTGGCAATGACCCATCAGAACGTGATGGTGGTCGGCGACGATTCTCAATCCATCTATGCGTTCCGGGGTGCGACCTTCAAGAACATCATGGAGTTTCCCCTGTTGTTCCCCGGCACGACGGTTTATAAGCTCGAAGAAAACTATCGCAGCACGCAGCCGATTTTGAATCTCGCCAACTGCATTATCGAGGAAGCGACCGAGAAATATACGAAGCGCCTCTTTACGAGAAAGATCGATGGACCGCTGCCTGCATTAGTAGAAGCGGCGGGAGAAAACGCGCAATCGCGATTCATCGCACAGAAGATTTTGGAGCTTCGTGAAGAAGGTGTGCCACTGGATGAGGTGGCCGTGCTGTTTCGCTCCAGTTTCCATTCGTTTGACCTGGAAATCGAGCTCTCGCGCAAGGGGCTGCCCTTTATTAAGCGCGGCGGGGTGAAGTTCATCGAGACGGCCCACGTCAAGGATCTGCTGGCGCATGCGCGGGTCGTCTCCAACCCGCTTGATACGGTCAGTTGGCATCGCGTGTTAATGCTGGTCGAAGGGGTGGGTCCGAAGAAGGCTCAGGACTTGCTCGCCGCGATCGTGCAATCCGGACGGCCATTCGACGTGCTGCGCGGGGTGAGCGGCCGTGCCGGGCAGGGGCTCAAGAACTTGGCCAATACGCTGGAGAGCCTGGCTGGATCGGATGATCGACGGCCCGCCGAACAGGTCAATCATATTTATGAGTACTACCTTCCGATTCTCAAGGAACAGTACGACGATTACCCGAAACGCACGAGAGATCTCGATCATCTCCACACAATTGCCGAGGGCTACGAGGGGATTGACGAGTTTCTTGCTGATTTAGCGCTGGAGCCGCCTGATGGGAGCGCTGTGAATGTGGAAGCGTTTGATCGCGATGATGAACGTCTTGTGCTTTCGACGATCCATTCCGCAAAGGGGTTGGAGTGGCAGTGCGTGTTTGTCATCTGGGTGGTAGACGGCAGGTTTCCCTCGGCCTATTCCTTCCTCACCGACGACGAATTAGAAGAAGAACGGCGACTCTTCTATGTGGCGGTCACTCGAGCCAAACGGCATTTGTTTTTGACGTACCCCATCAATGTGTACGACAAGACCAGCGGGATGTTGCTTTCGAAGCCCTCGCGGTTTCTGGACCATGTGCCCTCGGACCTTCTCGATACATTGGCCTTGGTAGAGGAAGGCGAACGAGAGAACTGGGGGATTGAGCGAGAGCCGTATTATTGATTGACGATTCCTTGTCGCAAGGTATCAACTCCTGTCTCTATGAGTCACATCACGATTCGATTGTTTCTGGCGTGGTGGTGCTGCTGGTTGGTCACGGCCTTCCTTGCGGAAGCCGCTGTCACCGCCAAAAATGAAGAGGGTGGTAAAAACCGGATATGGGCGCGCCTTCTCGATGACGCAGGGCGTGGACAGTTGCCGACGAAGTTTCTGAAGGCACTCCCTCCGGACTTTATTCATTTTGAGTTCGATGATCTTCGGGCTTACGCCGCTGAGTACCATCCTGACGAGCATCGGATGGTCCTTCACCGTTCGTTGTCTTTCAACGGTGCGGGAAGGACCCTCAAGCCGCTTGGCAAGATGACGCACAAGGAATTGGAAGTGCTCTATCATGAGCTGTTTCATGCCTACATGGATTACCTGCAAGTCGTTGAAGAGCGCTCAGGCAAGGCCGGGGACGGTTTGGGAGAGCTGCTGAGCTTTGCCAAACATCAGCAAGCCTGTCGATATGAGGAAGTGCGGATCACTCCGGTCGCTCTGTGAACGGGCGACACGGAATCACGCTATTTGACGAAGACAGAGTCGTGGGAAGCGCTGAACGAAACATGGGCGGTCTTTATCGGCTGGGCGGTCTGGAATCAGCTTGAAGTGAAGCACAAGACGGGGAAATCTATGTTTCAGGAGCCGGGGCAGGCCCATCAATGGATTCGACGGTTCAAGGGGGCACTCGAGAAGGGTGATCTCCGTGGGTATTACGTCCCTGAAGATCCGGACGAACGGCGCCTCGCTCAGAAAAGGTATTTGGCCAAGCCGTCACAGTTGACGTTGAAGGAGGCCGCGGTTTTAATGAAACAAGTTCTCGGTTTTCAACATAATTTTATTAAGAGAGTTCAAGCTTCATTTGAGCCATCTAGAGGGTCTGCCTGTTAGACTCCTTGAAGGACGATAAATTAAAAAAGCACCTGAGCCGAATTCCCTCTTGACATGACGGAAGTTCATCAATAGAATCCAGCATTTCGTGATCTAGCCTGTCCGAGCACTTCAACGAATCAATCTTTGAGGATTGAGGAAGAAAACTGTGCACGGGTAGGCTTGCTTGTCTTTGTCAAGCATCCTCTATTTGTGCTGCAATGGTTTGTATAGAACAATGAAACATCGCGGGCAGGTACCCAAGTGGCCAAAGGGGGCAGACTGTAAATCTGCTGGCTTATGTCTTCCAAGGTTCGAATCCTTGCCTGCCCACCAAGCCGAGCTTCGCTCGTACCGGGCGAGCTTGTGAGTGGCGAGCCGGATAAACGCCTCCAGGGTAAAGCCCGCAAGATTACGTATGCGTTTAAGTGGGTCGGCGAATTGGTGAGTGGATAAGTCGGGTGTGCACCCAAGAATTTGTGGCTTGATGAGCGTATGAGCCGAAGAAAGTAAGAAAAGGCGGGCGTAGCTCAGTGGTAGAGTTCCAGCCTTCCAAGCTGGCTGTCGTGGGTTCAAATCCCATCGCCCGCTCCAAGCGTGATGGTGGTAGAGCGGCAAGTGTTGATCGGGCGTTTATGATCGGGCGTTTATTATGATGGTGAGAGTTGCTGGTGGGAAGGTGGGTCTAGTTTCGAGGGTGACGTATGGCGCGTCACATGCCCACGTAGCTCAGTTGGTAGAGCACGTCCTTGGTAAG
>NZ_JBLYIG010000378.1:0-4518 GCF_049222245.1 Nitrospira sp. BLG_2
AAGGGTTTACCAAATACACACCGTCGTCCGGGATCGATGCATTGCGCGGAGCGATTGCCGACAAGCTCCAGGCTGAACTAGGAGTTCGGTATGAAAAGTCCCAAATCCTCGTCTCCTGCGGGGCCAAGCACTCGCTCTACAATTTGGCGGAAGCGTTACTCGAATCAGGTGACGAGATCATCATTCCGGTCCCCTACTGGGTTTCCTATTCGGATCAGGCCCTTCTGAACGATGCGACGCCGATTCTATTGCCGACCAAGGAGGAAGAAGGTTACGCGGTCCATGCAACGGAGTTGGAACGACTCATTACACCGAGAACCAAAGCCATCATCGTGAATAGCCCGTGCAACCCGACAGGTGCGACCTATGATCGGACGACGCTGGAACAGATTGCCTCCGTAGCAGTCCGGCACGATCTCCTTGTCATTTCGGATGAGATTTATGAAAAGGTACTGTACGATGGGGCCACGCACATCAGCATTGCCTCGTTGGGATCGGAGATCGCTGCACGAACGGTCATCATCAACGGCGTATCAAAGTCGTATGCCATGACAGGGTGGCGAATCGGATACGCGGCCGGTCCAAAAGATCTGCTGACGGCGATGGGCAATATCCAGAGCCAGAGTACGTCGAATCCCTGTTCGATCTCGCAGAAGGCGGCAGTCGCTGCGTTGCGTCTTGGGGAATCCTTCACTCGCCAAATGGTGGAAGAATTTTCTCGTCGCCGAATCGCCATTGTGGAAGGATTAAACAAAATTCCTGGCGTGTCATGCCGAATGCCCACCGGAGCCTTCTATGCGTTTCCCAATATCAAAGGTGTCTTGGGAAAACGTAGCCTCTCGGGTGTACTGAAGACGCCGAATGACGTAGCGCAATATCTCTTGCGTGAAGCCCAAACTGCGGTCGTCCCGGGTGAACCCTTTGGCAGCTCGGAGCATCTCAGGCTGTCTTATGCCACCAGCATGACGAATATCACCCGAGGACTCGAGCGACTGGAACAAGCGTTCGCAAAGTTAGAGTAAGGAATGATTGGTTCATCTAGTTCACCGGCAAGGTAAAAGATAAGAGGGAGGAAAGCGGTGCCGATCTACGAATATCAGTGTGACAGCTGTTCGTATCGTTTTGAAGTGAAGCAAAGCATCAAAGATGATCCGATCTCGGCATGTGAGCGGTGTGGGAAAGCGGTCAGACGGCTGATTTCATCGCCTGGTATCATGTTTAAGGGAAGTGGATGGTACGTCACCGACTATTCCGATAAACTGAAACCCCCATCCGGCGCGAGCGGTGAGGCCGGTGGAACGAGTACTGGAGAAAAGGGAGAAAAAAAGGAGTCAACCGCTCCCGCTACAACCAGCGCAGCCTCTCCAGCTCCGGCATCGACGCCTGCAGCAACGCCAACCAGTTCATCGACGAGCACACCGAGTACCACACCGTCCTCTTCTTCAAAATAAGATCAATGGGTACCGTATCGGCGCCTGTTTCTTGCTCACCGATGCCTTGCGGTGTTTTTGGAAGTCGGTTTCGCGGCGGCCTTCATGGCTGGTTTTACCGATGTTTTATGAGACGGTGCCTTGGGAGTCATCCCTTTCAATGCCCTGGCGCGTGCCGCATCCAACTGATTTTGGAGGCTGGTGAGCATTCCTGTTTTTTCTCGGTTGATGCGGGTCAGTTGATCGACATGCCCCTCTAGCTCCTGTTTGGTCCTGGACAAGTCGGTAACCTGAGCCTGAAGCTGAGTTTTTTCTATGGTCAGGGTTTGGGCCTCAGATCGCAATTGTTCGATTTCAGCTTGCAAGGCTGGAGGCCAGTAATCACATCCCACAAGGCCAAGCAGGAAGCTGAAACCAACTCCCATATTGATTAACTGCATCGGATTGCGTTTCATGACCTCCCCTTTCATCAGACACAATAGTTCCACACCGGTATTCATGTAGGCGTTCCTGTGTCTCTCTCATGGTGTGTATTGACCGTCGTGGGAAGGTATTTTAACAGATTGCGTGAATCGGCTAAGAAGAAGATCGGCCCCGGCCGTTCGGGCCTAGGCCGACTTTGGTAAATAGATCTATGTCGGCAGTGTGCACGAGTTCTTGGATGCAATCGACGTAATTGCTGAATGGATCGTTCGAGGATAGGACTGTCCCGATTTATGCCTTGAGCGCCCGGTAAGCAATATCCGTCCGGAAGTGACATCCTTCAAAGGAAATCGTCTTCACGGCTCGATAGGCTTCGCGTTGCGCCTCGGATAACGTGCGCCCTCGACCGAGAACGCCGAGGACACGGCCTCCGGCTGTCACGATCGCATTCCCCTTCTGGGCTGTTCCCGCATGAAAGACCATCGAGGAGTCCGATGAAATGGCCGTCGAGGGAAGCCCGAAGAGTGGCATCCCTGTTTGATAAGGACCAGGGTAGCCTTCCGATGCCATCACCACACAGATCGCAGCGTCTCGATGCCATTCAATGGGAAGCTGATCAAGCCGATGCTCGACGACCGATTCGATGACGTCGAGAAAATCGGTCTTGAGCAAAGGCAGCACCACTTGTGTTTCAGGATCCCCCATGCGAGCATTGAATTCGAGCACGTACGGCGTCCCATCCACCACCATCAATCCGGCGTAGAGCACGCCTTGGAATGGCGACCCAAGCCGGGCCATGGCATCCACCATCGGCTGTAAGACCTCACGACAAACTTGATCCTGCATCTCAGCTGTTCCCGACGGTGCCGGACAATAGGCACCCATCCCTCCGGTATTCAGGCCCATATCGCCGTCATCGACCCGCTTATGATCTTGCGCCGGCGGCATCGGCACCACGGTCTTGCCGTCGGTAAACGCCATGATCGTCAGTTCCTCCCCGTCGAGGAACTGCTCAATCAAGACCTGTTTGCCGGCTTGACCGAACACGGCCTTTTCCATCGAATCCACGATTGCCTGTTTCGCCTGGTCACGAGTGGTTGCAATGATGACGCCTTTTCCTTGAGCCAACCCGTCTGCTTTGATCACGATCGGTAACTCCTGCCGCTCGACATAGGCGAGTGCGTCCGCCATCTTTTCGAAACTTTGGGCTTGGGCCGTTCGGATCTTCGCTCGTGCCATTATCTCCTTCGAGAAGATCTTGCTGGATTCCAAACGAGCAGCATTCCTGGTCGGCCCAAACACTCTGAGCCGAGCTTTGCGGAATTCGTCAACAATGCCCAGCGCGAGAGGAGCTTCAGGCCCGACCACCGTCACATCAATCTTTTCCTGAAGCGCGAAGTTTTTTAGGCCGCCAACGTCGTCCGACTTCATCGGGATGCATGTCGCCAGTGAAGCAATACCCGCATTGCCAGGAGCACAATACAGTATGGGCTTGCGCGGACTCTGCGCGAGCTTCCACACCATCGCATGCTCACGTCCTCCGCTGCCGACCACAAGGACTTTCACGGGTCTACCTTTCGCGAGTGGTACCGTCTGGTAGGGGAAATTTTCGATGGTGTCGCAAGAGAACAAGTGAGGTTCAGGTCAAGGCTGAGCGTGAAACAAATCCCAAGGCTCTTGGGCTTAACCTCGACCTCAGCCTTCCCGGGACTAATGTCTAAAATGGCGCATGCCGGTAAGAATCATCGCCATCCCATGTTCATCCGCGGCTTTAACGACTTCTGCATCTCGGATCGATCCGCCGGGCTGAATGACGGCCGTAATACCGACTTCGGCGGCGGCATCGAGGCCATCGCGGAACGGAAAGAAGGCGTCCGAAGCCATGACACAACCTTTGACCGGCATTTGCGCTTTCATGGCCGCCAACTTCACGGAATCCACACGGCTCATCTGTCCTGCCCCAATGCCCACGGTCTGGCCCGGCTTGGCATAGATGATGGCGTTGGACTTGACGTGTTTGCAGACTTTCCACGCAAACGCGCAAGCGGCATATTCTTCATCCGTCGGTTTACGGATGGTCGGCACGGCAAGCGTCCGAAGATCCGATAAGACACCGAGATCGCGATCCTGCACAATGAGCCCGCCGACAAGTTTCTTCAGATCGAACCCTTCCTGCTTCACCTTCGTCAAGGGACCCACGTCCAATAACCGCAGATCCTTTTTCCGTTTCAATTCGGCCAATGCATCTTCAGCAAATCCCGGAGCAATCACAACCTCGACAAACGTGGACGTGATTTCCTTGGCAGCCGCCATATCCACCGGTCGGTTGAAGGCGATCACCCCTCCGAAGGCCGATATGGGATCCGTCTCTCTTGCCTTGACGTACGCCTCCACCGGCGTTTCACCGAGTGCCGCGCCACAGGGATTGTTGTGCTTGATGATCGCGACGGCCGTCCCTTCATATTCCTTCACCAACTCGAGCGCGGAATTCGAATCGAGAAAATTATTGTAGGACATCGCCTTGCCATGCAAGATCTTCCCGCGAGAAACGGATGGTTCCTTGCTGTCCAATTCTCGATAGAACGCGCCTTGCTGGTGAGGATTTTCTCCGTAGCGGAGGGGCTCGGCCAACTCAAACTGAAGCGACAATATTTTCGGAAACTTG
>NZ_JBLYIG010000379.1:0-2073 GCF_049222245.1 Nitrospira sp. BLG_2
AACAGGGTGGAGTGGTGAAGGATCCCGAGTATAGGTAATAAGAGCGCCGTTCGGGTAAGAGAGTTATCGGATTGACGGTATGGTCATGGTCATCGGAGACTTCTCCGACCCTGGCGGGGGCATGCTCCAAGAAGGTCTCGAAAAACGGATTGTGTTTGCCCTCCTCCATAAAGACAGCAACTACAGCAACTTCATGCCGCTCGTTGTGATGCACCAGATGCAGTTCCATCGGGTAGTGTTTATGGTCGACCGTGTGCTCGCTCGGAGTATGGAAATGAAATTGTTCAAGCAAGTAGACGTCTTCGTCGAACACGATCGCGCTGTCCTTGTCAAAATGAAGCACCGTCTGGCCATGTTTGGGGTACCGAGACTTGGCCGTTTCTGAAAGCGGTTCAACTTCTTGTAGTGTATGTCCATTATTCACCACATGGAACGGAGCATCTCTATAGGAAAACTGAATGTCGTCGAGCGCCGTCTTGCGGGTGCGTAACAGATCGATCGGTGATTGGTTCATGCCTTTTTCACAGAGAGAGGATTCCGGCCCGAGCTTGCCCCACTGATGCGGTCCACGAATGCCATCATAGCCCCATGCGCTCTGCCCTGTCTCTCCCGCGTGCAGCCATGCCGGTAGCGACAAGGCAAGCGCTACCGCTACGCTTGGAATCGCAATACTCACCAATGCCTTATTGCCCAACGAGACAATTGCGGCTGCCGGATTCCGCAAGGTGGATCTTGGCATGATCTATATCCTCCTTATGTCATAGCCTGGATTTATCAACTACAAATGAAGAAACCTTAACGGAGACGCAAGCGCCCGTTAGCGTAAGGCTTCGGCTACTACTTCGAGCGTATCAAAACGAGCGCTATAGCACAGTGTACACAGTGCGAATTTATAAATCAATCCGACTGTCGCATGTTGGATTCAGCCTGATACGGAGTTTTAGTCAATAAAAACAGTCATTTAAGTATCATGAAATTCAGCCTGTTAGGGTGCGTATCTTGCTCCATAACCTCAGTAACTCCGAGCCGACAAGCAAAGGCAAAGAGGTCATGGCCGTTAAGCAAGGATCTATGAAAGACGCGACTGGACACCAGAATGAAAACTGTTTCGTCAAACGATCGGAATCTCGCTAGGGCAATCGACCGTCCATATTCCGGTGAGGATAGGGCCATGCGTCATCTTACGAGGGCCATACTTCTTGTCGCTGCAGTGCTCGTATTGCAAGGCTGCTCGACCACTGTCCAACCTGGTCAACGGGGATTGCGTTGGTATCCCCTGACTGAAGGTCTGGCCTCAGAAACGCTTAAAAGCGGGTCGTATTGGCGGGCACCCTGGAACCAAATCAACCTGTACAACGTGCGATGGCGCAGATACACCGAAACAGTCGATGTTCTAAGCTCAGACAACTTGCCGATCATGCTCAAGACCGTCGTTCTCATGAGGCCGATTCCAGAAGAGCTGTATTTCTTGGTCAAGGAGATCGGGCCGGATTTCTATCCTCGCATCGCCAAACGGGAGCTGCTGGCCGCCATCCGAAGCGTCGTTTCCCACTATCCCATGGCCACTATTCTGGAGCACAGTTCTGAAATCGCCGGCGAGGTGGAGTCTGTGGTGGCGGAAAAACTTAAAGACCGTCATGTCCAAGTGGGGAGCGTCACAATGGGTGACATCGAACTGGCCAAGGTTGTGTTGGACTCCGTCCCGCGCAAATGAGGGAAAGAACAGAAAGGGAACAATAAGAATTCGAGCCGACGTCTTTGTGATATGGGGATCTCCGTGCCGGCAGTGAAAATCAGGCATGCGCTGCGGTCCCATTGGAATGTATTCAAGCGGGCGAAACGAGACTTTTACTCTCTACTTCGGTTGATTTCAGAAAGGAGATGCACCATGCGTACGATAGGCCTGTTCGCGATGGGTGTCTTATTGGCGGCCTGCACAGCCACACCGATATTTCCTCTAGAAGTCATGAAAGACGTCGAAAAGGACACCACCTTTGATTTTAATGCCTGGAAGGAGCAGGCATATGAGCCTTCCAGCGCGCATTTTGCTCCTCACAAAGTGGAATTGGGAGG
>NZ_JBLYIG010000380.1:0-2902 GCF_049222245.1 Nitrospira sp. BLG_2
AATCCAACAGGTCGGTACACGAACGGTTTGGACGTCTCGCGCAGGAGAGTAACCATCTGGGCACAGTTCGCCTGGGCGGTGGAAAAAAGTGCCGGGTCGATCGGCAGGAACCATCAGCAGCCGACTCAATAATCCCGGCAATACTCCGCTTCCGGCTGCCAGATCCTGATGTAGATTCGCCTGATTAAAAGTCACAAACGCCATAGATTTGAAATCCGGCATGATCTGGCCGTCCTCGCTCCACCAGGCGGTTCCCGGCGTGGTGCCGATCATATTGGACGTCGTGTCGGTGATCTGATTCAAAGTGGCCTTAATTGTGCAACCAGCGCTTCCGAGCAGCATGCTTGTGTAGACGATCGCGAGGCATCGCACACAGTTTCGCATACGAACCACCATATCCACGAGGAAAGGCGCCACATTTATTACATAGGTCCCTCAAGCGCAGTCGATTAGGTGCCGATAGGTGAGCGACAAAACGCACATCTTTTGTGAATGCATACTAAGGAGAGGATAGAACATGTCGGTTCAGACTCTGACATCCATCGACCCACATCAATTCTTCAATCTGCGTTCACTATCCAACGCCGAAGCACCTCGACTGGATACACGATTCAGCGGAGTGGCGGTGTCCAACGATTTTTCCGGACGTATGAGTGTGACGACGGCGGAAGGGGACAGGATTACGCTTACCGCAGACCTTGAAACCGATTTTCGATCACTGCGCTATGAGTCTCGCGCAGCAGCCGATCGGACGGCCGAGAGCGTTGGAGCGAAGTACACGCACTCTACCATCCAGCGAAACTTCGGTGTAGCCGTGAACGGAGATCTGAACCAGGAGGAGCTGCACGATCTGGAAACGCTCTTCCAGAAGGTTTCGAGCATCTTTCGCGGATTTTTTCATGGACAGGATGAAGAAGCCAGAGCCCATTCCACCAAGCTTGCGGAAGGGTTCAGGGGATTGGACAGGCTCTCCGCCCTTGATTTGAGTATCGACGTTGTCCGATCGGTTGCAGCGGTGGCAGCATCAAGCGTTTCCTCGGGTGGGGCGCCGGCGACGAATGCAGCGATCCCACAGTCGTCCAACGGTACCACGGCGCCCACCCCGTCAACAGACTCGTCCAATGGAACTCACCTCACTGCGCCGGTGAAAGACACGCGGTTGGCATCACTCATTCAGCAAGTGCTCGATGCGCTGAAGGAAGCCAAGACCGAGTCGGATAAGATTCACAAACTCCTTCCCGACTTCTTTGAAAAACTGCGCGAGAATCTAGTCAGGGAACTTCAAGGCGTGGGAAAGCCAAAGGCCGATGATCAGAGCCGTTCATTAGCTAAAGTATCAGATGAGGTTAGCTCGCCGGCTAATAGTACCGTCCTGCTTACTGCCTATCGAACGATCACAGAGACATCCATCTCGCTGTCGATCCAGAGTTGATCACTTACTCTTGATGTCCAGATTGGCGAGCCAGTGAACTCGATACGACTGTCCCAAACTCTTTCATGTGATTCTTGAAGTCTCCAGTAATCGTGCTGCCGGCCTTGTTGTCACTCGGGAACACATCTACTGCCATACTGTCCTAGGAAGTAACGAGCGTTGACACGATGTAACCAGGTGGATACGCTCCATTATCTTCGAGATCCGTAAGACGGAGATATTGTTCAGTGGTTTGATTTATAGGAGCACATTATGAAACGAACGACTACAACTCGCTTCGACATTGCCGAGCATCTTCGGACACCGGAGGAAACGGCGGCATACTTGGAGGCATGTCTCGAAGAGGCTGATGGCGATGCGGCATTTATTGCTAAAGCATTGGGTGACATCGCACGGGCCAAAGAGATGGGCCAAGTCGACCGAGACGCGGGCCTATCTCGTGAAAGGCGGTCGCCATAGAACAAACGGCGAACGACTTAGATAGAAGGGCTTCACTTTCTAGCGACTAAGTTCGATCCGTACTTTCCTACCGCGCCTTCTGTGGAAATTCCGGGGCTGGTGGCTGAGCCGGAGCGGGTGGTGGAGCAGGCAGCTGAAATGTCTGATCGTGCAATTGAAGGGGAGGGCCAGTGTTGAATGCAGGGCTTGTGGGGGGCTGTACCGTAATGATTCGCTCGCCATTTGGCAGAACAATCGTGCTTTCAACATTCCATTGATGGTCTTTGTAGACGTGAATACCGCCTTCCGGGCCCAGCACTTGGTTTAACCGTTCCTTCGCGCTCGGCTGCTGAGGTGGCTCCTCCGCAGCGGCGGGTAATAGACTTGGCCATATGATTCCCATTAGGATAGTTAAAAAGGCAGCGATCCAATACATCGGTTTCATTATACTGCCTTCTGTTCGATTAGCTATAGACCCATGCCGGCTGAGCCGGCCGTTCAATACCGATTGATGATCAGGAGCGAGGTGATGATGATTCCAGACAAGAAGTTGCAAGTGGCTATATTGTTGTACGACGGCATGACGGCGCTCGACGCGATCGGCCCCTATGAAGTTCTTCAGGCGCCGACTCTCGGGACCGACGTACGCTTCGTGGCACGTGAGAAGGGCGTGAAGCGCACCGACTTCGGAAGGCTCCGCTTGACGGCCGACTACTCGCTCGATGAAACCACCAGTCCCGATATCCTGGTAGTGCCGGGAACTGCGTTTCCACAAGCCGTGATGGGCGATCAGCTGGTCCTGGAATGGATTGCGCAGGTGCACCGGACGACCAAGTGGACCACGTCGGTCTGTACTGGCGCGTTGGGTCTGGCAGCTGCCGGCGTACTGCAGGGCCGTAATGCCACCACACACTGGCTCGCCCATGATGTCTGGAAACAATTCGGCGCCGTTCCGACCAAAGAACGTGTCGTTCGCGACGGCAAGGTCCTCACCGCCGCCGGCGTTTCCTCCGGGATCGACATGGCCCTCAC
>NZ_JBLYIG010000381.1:0-1680 GCF_049222245.1 Nitrospira sp. BLG_2
TGGACGGCCCAACAGGCGCATCCCGGCTTGCGACGTGGCTATGGAGCAGCCTTCTCCACCGAGGACAAGGCCGGAGAGCGCGTCGTGCTCGTCCATGAGATCGAGAAGCAGGTGCCTAAATCCGATCTGCCGGAAGTGGTGAGTTGCATCCGTCGCGCGTTGGCTGACGAATACGAACTTGAAATCCATAGTGTGGTTTTGATCAAGTCCGGCACGATTCCCAGGACCTCCAGCGGAAAGGTTCAGCGGCACGCCTGCAAAGCCGCCTTTGAGTCCGGCCAACTCGCCACAACCTTGGCGAGCACGCTGGACCTGGCTCTGGATACTGAAACTGATGGCATGTCGAGCGAAACTCCGCGATCTCCCATCGAGAAACGGCTGGCCGATATCTGGCAAGAAGTGCTTGGAGGAGATCTTCCGCATCGCCGCGCGAACTTCTTTGCACTCGGAGGCAATTCGCTCCTCGCGGCACAGATTGTTGCGCGCATCCTCGACGTCTTCCACGTCGAGCTCCCACTCAGCGTGCTGTTCGAATGTCCGACATTGGCCGCATTGGCCGGTCGCATCGGTGAATCGAGTACGATTCCGAATGACCAGGATCGGCTCGTGGGGAAGCATGAGTACACAAATGGCGACGGCGAGACAAGGATTCCGCTTCTCTCGGCAGCCGCAAGAGAAGGCAGGATTCCTCTCAGCCCTGCACAGCAGCGACTGTGGTTCTTGGAGCACGTTCATCCTGAGAGCGCGATCAACCATATTTCCATGGAGGTACGTCTACGAGGGCCGGTTAACCCCGAGGTATTGGAGCGGTCGGTGCAGGAGATCGCCCGTCGTCACGAGATTCTTCGAACTCGTTTCGGATCGGAGCGAGGCGGGGGATTCGCGGAAATTTCAACTGAGGCGATCGTCACGATAGGACGGCAAAATTTCCAAGCATTGGACCCTTCAGAGCGAGAGATCCAGGTCCGGCAATTCCTACGAGCGGAGAGGAGCAGGCCGTTTGCCTTACGCCGAGGGCCGTTATTCAGAGTAACCCTCCTGGCACTTGAACAGGATGCGCATATCCTGGCGTTGACATTCCACCGTCTTGTCGCCGATGGACGGTCTCTTCATATCTTCTGGAGGGAACTGGCGCTTTTATGGGAAGTCGGCGGTGATGCTCCCGAGGCTCGACTCCCCACGTTGTCCGTTCAGTATGCGGACTATGCCGATTGGCAGAGAACTAGACTGGATCAAGGCCTTCGTGAGGTCCATCGAGCTTACTGGGTTCGGCAGTTGAGCGGCGTCAGCCCTCCTGCCGAACTACCGGTCGATCGTCCGCGGCCACGGGTGCGCACGTTCGAGGGAGGCGTGCGATCACGGTCGCTGCCCCGCGAACTTTCAGCAAACCTCGATCTCTTCTGTCAGCGCCAGAACGTCACGATGTTTATGGTGCTGTACACAGTCTTTGCGACTTGGCTACATCGCCACACACAAGAGTCGGATGTCGTCATTGGATCGATCGTGACCGGCAGGCGCCGGAGAGAGCTCGAAGACGTGATGGGATATTGCGTCAATACGGTGGCGTTGCGGTCCCAGCTGTCGGATGGGATGACAGGACAAGAATTGCTGAAGCAGGTCCGTCGGGTGGTGATGGGGGCCTATGACCATCAGGACCTACCGTTTGAAGAGGTCATCGAG
>NZ_JBLYIG010000382.1:0-6834 GCF_049222245.1 Nitrospira sp. BLG_2
TCTTTCAGGCAAGCGTTGGAATCTCGAGCCCCTTTCTGGCTGGTCTCCTTCGGTAACTGGCTATTCGGCGGGCTGGTCACTGAGTCGGTCTTAAAGGAAATTGTGCATGACCACCGCCTCCTCACGCCCGCCGTTATCGAACGGTCCAACCATAATCGCCGACGCCCCGGTATCATGAAACCCATCATGGCGGTGAGAAACGCCCTCCCCTCTTGGGAAACCGATTTCGCTCCCCGCCTGAGCGGCATCACGCACCAGACCATGATCATCTGGGGTGAATACGACCGGCTGTTCCCCACGGCTGTGGGCGAAGAACTTCACCACAGAATCCGAGGATCAACGTTCGTGAAGGTTCCGGATGCCGGTCATATGCCCCAGTGGGAACGGCCCGATCTGGTCAACCGATCGTTGATCGCGTATATTCAATCATCGCCCTGAATGATCGCTTGACTGGATCACCCACTTATTATCTTCAGAAAGGAGCTTACGATGCGGATGAGATATTCGGTTTTCCTCGGCACCGCACTGTGCTTTTCGCTTGGCCTCGTCGGATGTCAGACGATGGGAAAATCAACCGGCGCCGGATTTTCCTACAAGAATATACCGGTGGCTGATGGGAGTGCCGTCGCAGGCGACGGCAACAAGGTCCTGTTCAAAGGCAACCCACTGACACTCACAGGCAATGGAGTGAAAGTCGGCGACGCATTGCGCGACGTGAAGGTGGCGCAGAATGACTTATCCCTCGTGAACATCGCGCAGACCAAAGGCGCCGGGAAGGTGCGCATCATCAGTGTGGTTCCTTCCCTCGATACCCCTGTGTGCGAGCAACAGACTCATCATCTGAGCGAGCGGAGCAAGGGCCTCGATAAAATGATTGAACTCATCACTGTGAGCGTCGACACGCCCTTCGCCCAAAAACGGTTTGCCGAAGACGCCAACATCGCCAATATTACCTTCTTATCCGACTATCGGGGAGCCGAATTCGGAAAGAGCCATGGTCTCTTCTTGGAAGGTCCGAACATTTTGACGAGAGCGGTCATGGTCGTCGACAAGACGAACACCATTCGCTATCTCCAAATCACTCCGGAGCTCTCTCAACTGCCGGATATGGACGAGGCCCTACAATTTGCTCGTCAATTGATCACGGAAAGCTGAGATGAAGACAGGTGAAGGACAGCGGCCCCCGAACACTTGAACTCAACCTCAGCCTCGACTTTCGCGAAATCCATGGCTCATTACGATCTACTCGTCATCGGCACCGGACCCGCCGGCCAAAAGGCTGCCATCCAAGCAGCCAAGCTCAACAAGAAGGTGGGCGTCATTGAGCGAAAGACGGTCGTCGGTGGCGTCTGCATCAATACCGGGACCATTCCGAGCAAATCCCTCCGCGAGGCGGTGCTCTACCTCTCCGGGTTTCGTCAACGCAACATCTACGGGGGAGCGTACCGACTAAAAAAGAAGATCACGATCGAAGACCTTGCCTTCCGTGCGAACCATGTCATCAAACACGAGATCCAGACCGTGCAGAGTCAAATGGCTCGCAATCAGGTCGATATGTTTTTCGGTTCAGCCGGCTTTCTCGATCCGCATCGCTTGCGCATTCAAGGGGATCAGGAAGCGCTTGAACTGACGGCGGATTTTATTGTTATCGCCGTAGGGACAGAACCTGCCAGGCCCTCGGACGTTCCGTTCGACGGCAAAACGATCATCGATACGGATGGACTGCTGAGCTTGAAACGCATTCCCTCCTCGATCGTCATCGTCGGAGGCGGTGTGATTGGAACGGAGTACGCTTCGGTTCTCGCCGCCTTGGGAATCCCGGTCACTCTCATCGATAAGCGGCCGCGGCTGTTGGAGTTTGTCGACGCTGAGATTATTGACACGCTCCAACAGCGGATGAAAGACCTGGGAGTGACGCTGTATCACAATGAAGAAGTCCTCGCGATCACGAAAGAATGGGGAAAGTCCATCCACGTGTCCCTTCGCCACAATCGGCCGGTTCAAGCCTCGACACTCATGTATGCGATCGGGCGCGTCGGCTCGACTCAATCGCTGAATCTCCAAGCCATCGAACTCAAGTCAGATGAGCGAGGTCGCTTGACCGTCAACGAACACTTCCAAACGGCGATTCCGCACATCTATGCGGTCGGCGACGTCGTCGGCTTTCCGGCCCTTGCATCGACCTCAATGCAACAGGGTCGCCACGCCGCTTGCCATGCTTTCGGCCATCCGGATCGTACCGACACGTCGCTCCTCCCCTACGGCATCTATGCCATTCCAGAAATTTCCATAGTGGGTCGGAGCGAGGAAGAGCTCAAACAGGCGGAGATACCCTATGGAGTCGGCATCGCCCGCTATAGAGAAATCGCCCGCGGACAACTCATCGGCGATGAAACCGGCATGTTGAAAATACTTTTTCATCGACACACCAGGCATCTGCTGGGCGTGCATGTCATTGGCGATGGAGCCACGGAATTGATTCACATCGGCCAGGCCGTCATGGCCTTTCACGGCAAGATCGATTACTTTATCGATACGGTCTTCAACTACCCGACGTTGGCGGAATGTTACAAGGTCGCCGCCCTCGACGGCCTGAATCGGATGCCGAAGCATTGGATTCCGTACGTATAATGTCGTGGACTGTTCCCACACGTTCGAGTTTTGCGCGCCGTGCGTTGAACTCAACCTTCGCAATTCAACACGAACACCCACCGGGTCTCATGGAGGACTGAATGTCATTTTCAAGCCATCTTCGCAAACTCGCCTCTTCTGTCTGGGACGCTCAATTAAAACATCCCTTTGTCGTGGCTCTCGGTAACGGCGCACTGCCCGAACATAAATTCAAATATTACATTCTCCAGGACGCCCGCTTCCTTGGCGATCTGGCGCGTGTGTTTTCTGCCGCCGCACTGAAAGCTCCTGATTCGGATACGGCCTTGCGATTCAACAAGCTGGCAGACGAGACCATTGTCGTGGAGCGGAGCCTGCATGAGAGCTACGGAAAGAAATGGTCGCTGACGGCCAAACAGATGACATCCGTGCCGATGGCTCCGACGAACTACGCGTATACCAGACACATGCTGGCCGTGGCCGCCTCCGGAACGGCGGCAGAGATTACGGTCGTCGCACTCCCGTGCGCCTGGGTCTACTGTGTCGTCGGACAACACTTGTTGCGAAAGGGGCCGCCGGCTAAAAATCATCCTTACCGCGATTGGCTGATGCTGTACGCGTCGCCGGAGTTCGCCGAAGTGCAGCTTTGGATGAGAAAGAAGGTCGATCACTGGGCCAAGACCGCCGGCAAAGAAGAACTGCGACGAATGGAAGAATCCTTCATCATCAGCTCACGGTACGAGTGGATGTTCTGGGACATGGCGTGGAAGGAGGAGAAGTGGCCGGTGTAATGACTAATTTCGCCATGGCAAATCCCTCTTCGCTCGGATCATACACCTTCTGCAGCTTCACACCTGGTACAAGTAGCAGAATTCAAGAGATGATTAAGAGAGATGACTAAGTTGGGAAAAAGACAGCGAACGAGCGGTGTCCCAGTGGAGTTCGTAGGCTAGACCAATACGGCGATAGTCTCATCCTCCAGGCCAAACACCGAGCGGTAGGAGGTCCAGGATGGCGTACGAAGTTACAGCCGATGAAAGGTGGCGAGCTTTGCAGTTCCCTGATCCAACGTGACCGTGGTCTCACAGCCCGCGTTGCGATTTTTAATGCCGATGAGGCAATCCGCAAAATCGGCCTGTGAGGCACGGTAGTCAGCAACAGCAGCCCACACCGATGGTTTATCTTCGATGACGAACTGCTTGGTGGCAAGAAGCCGATCCAACACATCGACGAGTGCAGTTTTGGGGAAACCATAACTATAGCTTAGCACCCAGACACATTCGCAGAGAACGATGTGATTGAGGAACAGAGATTCATCCTGATCTTTTGCGGTCGCAAAGCACCGCTGCACCCGGCGAGTTTGGTCGGGGTCATCCTGCGTGAGGAACCGTACGAGCACATTCGTGTCAATTGCGATCATCAGGTGTGTCGGGTGGCTCCTTTCAGAACCCCCCGCTGCATCTCTTCAAGCGAGAGAGCCTTTTTACTCTTTTGTCGCAAGAGGCCTGCGAGATCCATCACATCGCTGGTGGCGGGGCGTAGGGTCACACGCCCATCCGGCTCAATGACAAAATCAAGTTGGTCTCCTGCATGAAGGCCGAGATGGTCTCGAATCGGCTTGGGGATGGTCGTTTGGCCCTTGCTGGTCAGCGTAACAATCATAACAATTCCTTTCTTTTAACAGAGAGTATTACTGTACTGTAAGGAATTATTGCTGTCAATGCGACGTACAACACTAAGAGCGATATTCACTATGACTTTTGTCTCGCCTTGGCCAAGGCCAGCGCCATGGCGCTGATCGGCTGGGGAGTTCGTGCCGTTGCCTGGCCTGGTACCGATGGTCCACGACTGCGCGAGTCACGGCCTGCCTGGCCCGCAGGCTGTGTCTGACCAGACGGCCGGCTTGCGGCATCCTCCAGCCGCATGGTCAAGGCAATACGCTGGCGTTTCAGATCGACATCGATTACCTTCACCTTGACCACCTGTCCCGGTTTGACCACCTCGTGTGGATCCTTGATAAATTTATTGGCCAGTGCCGACACGTGCACGAGCCCGTCCTGATGCACACCGATATCGACGAAGGCGCCGAACGCCGCCACGTTCGTCACGACTCCCTCCAACACCATGCCGGGCTGTAAATCAGACAGGGATTCGACCCCTTCGCGGAAGGTCGCCGTCTTGAATTCAGGACGAGGATCGCGACCCGGTTTTTCCAGCTCGGTAAAAATGTCCCGCACCGTCGGCAGACCAAACTTCTCATCGGTAAAGTCAGTCTGCGACAACCCTCTCAAGACCGTCGGCTGACGCATCACTTCAGCAATCCCCGTTCCCAATCGTGCCAGAATACGTTCAACCACCGGATAGGCCTCTGGGTGCACGGCTGACCGATCCAAGGGATTATCGCCGTCCGGGATGCGTAGGAATCCAGCCGCCTGCTCGAAGGTTTTTTCACCTAGACGCGGCACACTGCGGATCGCAGTACGGTTGGGGAACGGTCCGTTCACATTCCGAAAGTCCACAATATTTCTTGCCAGCGCCTTATTAAGACCTGAGACTCGCTCCAACAACGGCACCGACGCCGTATTGACGTTCACACCGACGGCATTCACGCAATCTTCGACCGTGGCATCGAGCGACCGCGACAAGGCCCGCTGATCGACATCATGCTGATATTGTCCGACTCCGATCGCCTTCGGCTCAATCTTAACCAGCTCGGCCAATGGATCCTGCACACGCCGCGCAATGGACACCGCGCCTCGCAAGCTGACATCCAACTCAGGAAACTCCGCCGCGGCAAAGGCCGAAGCCGAGTACACCGACGCTCCTGCTTCACTGACCACGATTTTCGACACCTTCTGTTCAGGGTGCTGTGCTGCCACCTGTTTAATCGCCTCGCCTGCCAGCTTATCCGTCTCCCGGCTCGCCGTCCCGTTGCCGATTGCTATCAATTCCACGCCATGGTGGACGACCAGCCGTACTAGCATCTCCATGGCTCTCTGCCAGTCGTTGCGAGGTTGGTGCGGATAGATCGTCTCGGTTGCCAATAATTTTCCCGTTGCATCGACGACCGCGACTTTGCACCCGGTGCGAATACCGGGATCTAGGCCAAGGATGACTTTTGGTCCGGCCGGCGCCGCCAACAGCAATTCATGGAGATTCTTCGCGAAAATCTTGATCGCCTCGGCTTCGGCTGCTTCTCGCAATTGCACCAAGAGTTCCGTACTGAGTTGCAGATGAATCTTTACACGCCACGTCCACTCACAGACGCCTGTCAACCATTTGTCTGCTGGTCGACCGCGGTCTTCGATGCCGGCATGCGCCGCAATCATCGCGACGCAGGGATGCGGGACAACCGCCTCAAGCTTTTCCCCCAAACCCAACTCCAACTTCAAGACCCCGAGCGCACGGCCTCTGAAAAGCGCAAGAGCCCGATGCGAAGGAATGGCCTTGATGGGTTCCGCATAAGCGTAATAATCCCGGAACTTCTCATCTTCGGCTGTTTCCTTGTCCTTCATCACCGTCGAGGTCATGACTCCTTCGTTCCACAGCCTCGCCCGCAGCGTGGCCAGCAAGTCGGCCGTTTCGGCAAACCGCTCCATCAGAATGTCCCGTGCCCCTTCCAATGCGGTTTTGGCATCGGGCACATTGATCGCATCCACCCCTTCGGCGGCCGGCACGACGCGAATGTACTTGAACGCTTCTTGCTCGGGGTGCAGCAGTGGATCGGCCAACAGGCTATCGGCAAGTGGCTCAAGCCCTGCTTCGCGTGCGGTCTGTGCTCGTGTGCGTCGCTTCGGTTTGAAAGGCAGGTACAGGTCTTCAAGAGCTTGCTTTGTCGCGGCTGCCTCGATGCGCTCGCGCAGCACATCCGTGAGCTTGCCTTGCTCCTCAATCGAGGCGAGAACGACGGCGCGCCGCTCTTCCAATTCGCGCAAATAGCGCAGGCGATCTTCCAGTGTGCGTAATTGTGTATCGTCCAAGTTGCCGGTTGCCTCTTTACGATAACGCGCGATGAAAGGGACGGTGCCCCCGCCATCAAGCAGCGCTATCGCTGCAGTAATTTGATGAGCTCCCACGCCGAGTTCCTTGGCAATGATCGGAACAATTTTGAGCTGCACCGCTTCCGTTGAAGTCTGAGTCGTTTCAATTGTCATCGGTATCAATCGCCTATGTTTCCGAACGCGTCAGCAGTCCGCGCTCTCTAACAGGATGCTGAAAAAGTCC
>NZ_JBLYIG010000383.1:0-6019 GCF_049222245.1 Nitrospira sp. BLG_2
CGTCTGTTGGATGATCGAGGCGGCTTCTTCGATCTCGTGCAGCGACATACTGGGACCTCCCGTGATATTCAGCAGGACGCCGCGAGCCCCTTCGACGCTCCCTTCCTCGAGGAGAGGACGGCACAGGGCCTTTTGAGCCGCTTCGATCGCTCGATGCGGCCCATAAGAGACCCCCATGCCCATGACCGCTCGTCCGGTGTGTGACATCACGGTACGGACGTCGGCAAAATCGACGTTCACATGTCCTGTGGTCGTAATGACGTCGGCAATGCCCTGGATCGCTTGCCGCAACACGTCATCCGCAACTTTGAACGCTTCGAGAAGCGGGGTCGATTTATCGACGATTCCCAGCAGTCGTTGGTTCGGAATGACGAGCAATGTATCGACGTGCCGACGTAAGTCACGGATTCCTTCTTCCGCATGCTTGTGTCGCCGTTGCCCTTCATACTGAAACGGTTTCGTGACGACTCCTACCGTGAGGATACCCATTTCGCGAGCGATGCTGGCCACAATAGGGGCGGCCCCGGTACCGGTCCCTCCCCCCATTCCCGCCGTGACGAAAACCATGTCCGCCCCTTCCAAACATTCTCGGATATGCTCTTTACTCTCAAGCGCTGCGTCTCTACCGATCTCCGGCTTTGCTCCCGCACCCAACCCGCGGGTTCGTTCCGGTCCAAGTTGAATCTTATAAGGGGCCAGCGACCGATCAAGCGCCTGAAGATCGGTGTTGCCTGCGATAAAATCGACGCGTGCGAGTCCGGAGGTGATCATCGTGTTGATCGCGTTGCACCCGGCACCGCCGATTCCGATCACTTTGATGCGGACCGGCGACAGCATATCTTCTTGGAATGAGAACATTGGGGCACCTCCTCACATCGCCTCGCACGACGACCCATCTGCCGCCCGCAAGGGTTTTAAAGGTTAAAAGACCTCCAACACCCGTTTCGTCCACCTGCGCATTCTTTCCCAGGTTCCCCCGTTGCGAAGCCCAGCTGTTTCTAATTCATCGACATGTCGCCGGCCGTGTAACAATAGACCGACTCCGGTCGAATGGCTGGGATGGCCGACAATATCGCGTAATCCTCCAACCCCGGAAGGTATGCCTCGGCGTGCCGGCAAGTTCAAGACCTTCTCGGCAGCATCGAGCATGCCGTCTAATAAGGACGTGCCGCCGGTAATCACGACACCGGCCCCAAGCATCCCTTCATAGCCGGCGCGCACAATCTCTCTTCGGACGAGCTCAAACATCTCATCAACACGCGGTTCCAAAATCTCGGCAATATCCCGTCTGGAAAATGTGCGGGCCGGACGATCCCCCACCGACGGCACGTCGACGCCCTGATGCGCGGTCACCAATTCAGTCCGCGCAACGCCGTACTGTGTCTTGATCTTCTCAGCCTCGGTCTGTGAGGTGAGAAGGCCGATGGCCAAATCCTTCGTTAAGTTTTGTCCTCCGATGGGAAGGACCGCTGAGTGCCGGATGCTGCCGTCCAGAAAAAGAGCCAGGTCCGTCGTTCCTCCTCCAAGGTCCACCATCGCTACGCCTAAATCGCGCTCTTCCTGGCTCAGCACCGCCTCACTGGACGCCAGCGGCTGGAGAATGATGTCGACGACATCGAGCCCGGCTCGATTCACGCTTTTCACAATGTTCTGCGCGGACGTCACTGCACCGGTAATGATGTGCACGTTGACTTCCAAACGATTACCCGATAGGCCCAACGGCTCGCGCACACCTTCTTGCCCATCCACCATAAACTCTCGAGGCAACACGTGAAGAATCCTGCGCTCATGAGGAATCACGGCGAGGGTACGAGCGCTTTCGATGGCCCGATGGATATCTTCACGAGTCACCTCGGCCCGTTTCAGCGCCACGACACCCTTGCAGTTTTCAGCGGAAATGTGGCTGCCTGCGATGCCAGTGTAGACAGAGTTGATCTGAACCGCCGCCATCAACTCCGCTTCTTCGACCGCTTTTTTGATGGATTCGACGGTGCTTTCGATATCAACGACGACTCCTTTCCGTAGGCCGCGCGAGGGGCTCGATCCGACGCCGATAATGCTGAGCCCTCCGGCATCGGTCATCTCGGCCACGATCGCACAAATCTTCGTGGTTCCGATGTCGAGTCCGACGAGAATTTGATCACGCTTCGGCACCGCAATCACCCGCCTTCCCGTACGACGATTCGGTTCTCGTACCGGAGGTCCACTTCTTTCACTCCATGCCGGTGACCGTCAAGGTTCAGTGTCTTTAGTGACGGCTTGACACGTCGGAACCGTTCCCATTGTTCTCCGACCGCTTCCTCTCTGAACTGGAATCGCACTCCCTGTATGAGTGCGACAAGATTCGACGGGTTTTCAGCGCTCACTTGCAAACGACCTTCGAATGTTTGCCCGACCAATTTGGCAAGCCCGATGCCCGAGGCGATGACCTGCCTCACCGATTCAGCACCTTCTAACAGGCCTTTGGGATCGATTCCCGTCACCAGAGGCAACGCATCATCATCAGTCTGACCGAGTCTGGTAAGCACATGCCCTGCCGAATCGGCGAGAAAGTTCTGGGAATCGGCACGGACGACGGCGGCAGGTATTCGCTCGACCAGGAATATACGTAATTCATGAAACGGCACACGAGTCACTTCAGCCTCTTTGACCCACGGATGAGATTCCACCTGCTCTTTAATAACTCTCGTGGCAATATGGTGGAGTCCGATACCGGGTTTCAGCTTTGCAAGTTCGATCACTTTCTGTTTTTCGACGTGATGGTTCCCTTCGATGGTGATGGTCTTGATTTCCAACAACGTTTGAAGAGCGGGTCCGGAATATCTCACCACCATCACGACGACCCATGCCACGAGCCCCGTACCGATCGCCAGCCCAACCCATTGAGCAAGGGTTTTTCGGCTGGTTCTTTTTGCCCGGCTGGCTTCCTTCGCCGCCCTCTCTCCTTGCGAATCCTTCCACTGATTCTTTCGCGGCCCCACCGGCGGGGGTCGCTTTCTTCCCAAGAATCGCATCACCCTCACTCCTTTGAGACGATTCGTGCAAAGCGAGGCGCACGATCGAGCGCCGACTTCAAAATTTGTTCGACTAAGTCGTCATAACCCATTCCCGCTTGAGTAGCGGCCATAGGCAGCAGACTCGTTTCCGTCATGCCGGGAACCGTATTGATTTCCAAGACATACGGCCGCCCTCTTGGAGTGATGCGAAAATCCACGCGAGCGGCTCCTTCGCACCCCAACACCTCGTAGGTTCGGCTGGCTAACTCACCGATGTGGTGAACCACCTTGCGAGGGAGCGGAGCGGGACAGAGATACTGAGTCTTACCCTTCTGATATTTTGCGGAGAAGTCGTAAAAGCCATCGGGCGCCACGATCTCAATGGGTGGAAGTACTTTGGGACTTCCCGTCGCCGTCCCCAAGATGGAAACGGCCGCTTCATGTCCGGGAATATAACTTTCCACCATCGCCTCCGGATCATAGCGATGTGCGAGGGCCAGCGCCTCCTTCCATTGACTGCTGCGGCGGACGATCGTCACTCCGATCGTGGAGCCCTGCGAAACCGGCTTGACGACGATTGGCAATTTCAGTCTTGTCTGCCTTAAAACCTTTGCCAATGATGACCTGTCGCCTTCCCGCACCACGGTTCCGGCAGGTAGCGGAATACCATGAGCGGCCAATAGCGTCTTTGCGGCGGCCTTGTGCATGCCCACGGCGCTCGCGCGTACACCGGACCCAGTGTAAGGAATTCCCAGTGTCTCGAGAAATCCCTGGACAGTTCCGTCTTCGCCGCCTGGTCCATGCAGCGAAAGAAAGGCTATGGCGATTTTCTGATCATCCAAATCTCGATGCAGCTGATCCGTGACGTCGATGGGCACGGCATCGTATCCTCGACGGACCAGCGCCTGGTGAACAGCCTGACCGGTCTTCAGCGAAATATCCCGCTCTGAAGATCGTCCTCCCATGAGTACGCCGATCCGGGCATTTGTCAGTCTACCCATCGTCGCCACTATTCCCTTTCGCTATGCTTCCCCCACGACTTTCACTTCCAACTCCAATCTAATCCCTGTTTTTCGAACGATTCGGGCGCGTATCTTCTTGATCAACGAGAGTACGTCGGCCGCGCTTGCATGTCCTGGATTCACGATAAAATTGGCATGTTTGGTTGAAACTTGTGCATCACCGACCGATGTCCCTTTGAGCCCCGCTGCCTCGACGACCCGCCCCGCAGAATCGTTCAGCGGATTCTTGAACACACAGCCCGCGCTTGGTAGCGTGAGCGGCTGCGTATCACGGCGGTAGTGAAGATAGTCTTTCACGACTTTTTCTATGTCCGCCCGCACTCCCGGCCTCAGCTGCAGCCATACTCCAATCACAACACCGGGGGGCAATATCGCCCGTCGATATCGAAATTCCATGGATTCTGCCGGACAGTCGATCAACGCGCCCTTCGGGGACACAAGACGGACGGCTTTCACTGAGTCCTTCATTTCACCTAGTCGTGTGCCCGCATTCATCACAACACATCCTGCGACGGTGCCGGGAATACCCGCCGCCCACTCCAATCCCGCCAAAGACCGGCGGATGGCATGGCCGATGAGCGTCGGCATGCCGACGCCTCCTTCGGCATACAAAACGGACCCTGGTTCTTCTTTGATCGCGCGTAACTTTGCGAGACTGACCACCACACCTCGAATTCCTTTGTCCCGAACGAGGAGGTTGGTGCCGCCCAATACAAAGATCGGCAGTTTCCGTTCGTGCGTCTGCTTTGCAAGACGCACGAGATCTTCTACGTCCGCCGGCTCTACCAGCACATCAGCCGGACCACCGATGTAAAATGAGGTGTACTCTTTAAGCGGCGCATTAAAGCGAACCACCCCGCGAACGTCCGCCACCGCAGACTCCAACCTGCGCTGTGCCTGCGTGGATCGCACCTTCGTTCCATTCGTTTGCACCCTATGCTTCATGAACCATCAGGCAGACTCAAGCCGGGCAAGAATCCCGGTTCCTGCTTTCCAGATATCACCAGCGCCCAACGTGAGGACAAGATCGCCCGGTCTTAAATAAGGCAACACGTGATCCGGTAGTGTTTCCTTGCGCTCAATGAAGGTCACTGATGGATGGCCCGCGGACTTAATCGTTTCAGCGAGGGCGGCTCCAGAAATGCCCGGTATCGGTGGTTCACCAGCCGGGTAAATTTCCGTCGTGAACAGCAGGTCGGCATGATAAAAAGCATGCGCAAACTCTGCGATACAATCCCTCGTCCGGCTGTATCGATGCGGCTGAAAAAGAACCACCAATCGACGATCTTCCCAACCCTGCCTGGCGGCGGCGAGGGTCGCTTTCACCTCAGTGGGATGGTGGCCATAGTCGTCGACCACCATGATACCGCCGGCTTCTCCCCTCAAATGAAACCTCCGTTCGACTCCCGTGAAGGCCGCTAACCCTTTGCGAATCAGATCCACAGGAATCTCTAGTTCGAGGCCGATGGCAATGGCCGCCAACGCATTTGAGACGTTGTGGATGCCCGGCACGGACAATCGGAAGGGGCCCAGATTCCTTCCACGGAAGTATGTCCGAAACTCGGCACCCCATTGTTTCAGACTGATGTCGGTGGCCTTAAAATCCGGTGCCATTCCGCCCCGATCGCGAATCCCATAGGTGTGATACCGTTTGACCAAGCGAGGAAGCAGTGCGGTCAGATACTCATCATCGGCGCACAATACCGCCAACCCGTAGAATGGGATTTTGTTGATAAACTCCAGGAAGCTTTCGTTGATGCGTTCCATCGAGCCATAGTGATCAAGGTGTTCGCGGTCCAGATTCGTCACCGCAACGATGGTCGGGGAGAGACGAAGAAACGATCCATCGCTTTCGTCTGCCTCCGCCACGAGCAAGTCGCCTCGTCCAAGTCGTGCGTGGCTTCCCAAGGCATTGACCTTTCCTCCGATCACCATTGTGGGGTCGAGACCACCCTGCGCCAACACGTTCGCGACCATCGATGTCGTGGTGGTTTTTCCATG
>NZ_JBLYIG010000384.1:0-2519 GCF_049222245.1 Nitrospira sp. BLG_2
TGGTTTCCGATGTCCGGCTATCGTTCGCGGGTTGCTGGGCAAGTCCTCAATTTCTCACCGGAACAGTATTTATCAACTATGCAGGCGAGTCGCGTGGATCGCTACGCGCAATTCGCCTTGGTCTCCACAAAAGAAGCACTCGCCGATGCAGGGCTGAGCATGGCGAAAGAGGCTCCCCATCGCGTCGGCGTCATTGTCGGAGCCGGCATGGGCGGGATGGTGATGGGAGAGCGTGAAATCACCCAGCTCTTCAAAACTCAACGACCGCATCGCGTACATCCCAATTTCATTCCGACGATCACGTTGAATTCCGCTTCGGGCATCGTCGCGATGGCTCATGGTGCGAAAGGCCCGAACCTTACGATTTCGACGGCCTGTTCTTCCAGCGCCCATGCCCTAGGCCAAGCCCTTCAATGCATTCGCAGCGGTCAGGCCGATGTCATTATCGTCGTCGGGGCCGACGCGAGCATTACTCCGTTGGTCTTTGCCGGGTTCTGTTCGTTGCGGGCTCTTTCCAGCGAGTTTAACGATGCTCCGGAGCGAGCCTCGCGCCCATTCGATCGACACCGCGATGGATTCGTCATGGGCGAGGGCGCCGCTGCATTAGTCGTGGAATCTTTGGCGCACGCCAAGAAGCGGAAAGCGAGAGTCTATGCTGAACTTGCCGGATATGCCGCCACCAGTGAAGCGTATCATATGGTCATTCCTCAGGAAGATGGCAAGGAAATATCCACGACCATGAAGATCGGTTTAGACTCCGCCGGTATCGGACCGGATCAGGTCGATTATATCAACGCTCATGCGACTTCCACGACGATCGGCGATGCCGTCGAGACCAAGGCGATCAGGAGTTTGTTTAAGAATCGCGCGGACAAAATCGCCGTCAACGCCACGAAGTCACTCATCGGCCATACATTGGGGGCGGCTGGAGCGATCGGCGCTGTGGCAACGACTCTTTCAATCCATACCGGACAAATCCACCCCACGGCGAACTATGAGGATCCCGATCCAGCCTGCCGTTTGGACGGCATCCGACGCGCCGTCCAAGAACGAAAGGTTCGCTATGCCCTCTTGAATGCATTCGGATTCGGCAGTAACAACGCCACGGTGGTCTTTAAAAAGTTTGTGGCATGAAACGGTTGACAATATCGAGGATCCCTCGCCGAATGCGCATGCGAAGAGCTCATCCCATTAAGGAGTACCTATAATGACTGAACCGATCGATCCCGCAATTACCTCTAAAATCGTTCAAGCCTTGTCCAGCTATCTTAAGCGAGACCCTGCATCGATTACCGAGTCTCACCATCTCCGTGATGATCTCGGTCTCGACTCGGTGGCTATTATCGAACTGCTCTTCGAAATCGAGGAACGATTCAAACTCCAAATTCCGGATCAAGACCTTCCGGGGTTGAGCACCGTTGGCACGGTAGCTGCCTATGTCCAGCGGCGGCTCGCTGAATCGAAGACTGAGTCCAGGCCTGAATCGGTCAAACCCGCGACCGCTGCAGGCAAGTCGAAATCGGCCAAGTCGACTACAACCAGGGCAGCCGCAGCCAAGTCTCCGTCCACCAAGAAGGCCGGTTCAGTAAAGCCCGCCCCCGCTGGAAAGCCGAAAAAGGCCGCCGCCGTGGCTTCTGGGAAAAAGAAAGTCGCGTCCAGATGAACAAGTCTCAACTGCCTTCTCCGATCACATTGGCTCACATCCACGAGGTTGTCGGGGGGACGATTCATGGCGACAGCCAGACACCGATCTCCGGCTTAACAAGTCTCGGCGAATCCGACCCGAACGCGTTGTCATTCATCGCCAACGATAAAATGTCAAAGGCGGCAGCCACCCTTCGAGTAGCAGCACTACTGGTCTATCGGCATTTGCCAGATCTTGCTGTGCCGCAAATCGTCGTGGACCATCCGATGTTGGCCTTCGCGCGCGTGGCGCAGACCTTTTTTGTCCGGCAACAGGCTCCACGGGGCATTGCCGAGCATGTGATGCAGGGCGACGATGTGCGGATCGGAACTGATCCTTCCATCTGGCCTTTTGTCACCTTGGGCGACCGTGTGACGATCGGTCATCGCGTCACGCTGTATCCGGGGGTTTTCGTGGGATCGGATTCGACGATCGGGGACGATTCTGTTCTGTATCCCAATGTCGTCGTTCGTGAGGGTTGTTCACTTGGTGCGCGAGTGATCGTGCACAGTGGAACCGTGATCGGAGCCGACGGGTTCGGATACGTCCAGCATCAAGGCCGCCATCATAAGATCCCGCAACTCGGCGGCGCGGTCATCGAAGACGACGTTGAACTGGGAGCCAATGTGACGGTCGACCGCGCGACATTCGGACGGACCCTGGTCAAGCGAGGCACCAAAGTCGACAATCTCGTCCAGATTGCCCACAATGTCACAGTGGGAGAGCACTGCATCGTTGTGGCGCAGGTTGGCATTGCCGGCAGCACGACCATCGGTCATCATGTGATGATCGGCGGCCAGGCAGGACTTGCCGATCATCTCACCATCGGCGATCA
>NZ_JBLYIG010000385.1:0-1701 GCF_049222245.1 Nitrospira sp. BLG_2
GGTTGGGCCTCGCCGGTCGACGAGCGCAATTGGCCGGTCAATTGTCGGGGGGGTGGAAGCAGCGGCTCGCCTTAGCCGCCTGTCTGATCCATCGACCGAAGTTATTGCTATTGGATGAACCGACGGCCGGTGTCGATCCGAAGGCGCGCAGAGAATTTTGGGAGCACATTCACCGATTGGCGGCCGAAGGCCTCACGTTTTTGATCACCACCCACTATATGGACGAAGCCGAGCGCTGCCATCGCCTTGCCTACATCGCCTATGGAAAGTTGCTCACCTATGGAACTGTTGCCGACGTCATCATCCAGGCGCAGCTTACCACCTGGGCGGTCAGTGGACCAGATCTCCAGCAATTGACGGAAACATTGCGCCGGCAACCCGGTGTGCAACAAGCCGTCGCGTTTGGCGATCGGTTGCATGTGAGCGGAGACGACCCTGTCGCGCTCGAAGCCACGATTTCTGCGTTTCATGCTGCACCGTATGAGTGGCAGCGCGTGCGCACGAGTCTCGAAGATGTGTTCATCCACCTCATGCATCGATCCTCGAATGACGTCGCATCATGAGCCTGCGCCGGATGTTTTCTCCCTCCCGCTTCTGGGCCATCGTCGTTAAGGAGTTCATTCAGATGCGCCGAGACCGGGTGACGTTTGGAATGATGATCGGTATTCCATTGATCCAACTCATTCTCTTCGGTTTTGCCATCAATGCGGACCCGAAGCATTTGCCGACTGCGGTTCTTCTTGCCGATTATGGTCCTCATGGGCGAACACTTCTTCAGGCAATACGGAACAGCGACTACTTCGAATTCACCCGGCAGGTGAAAAGCGAGCGGGAGGCGGAGGAGGTACTCGCGCGGGGCGACGTGCAGTTCGTGATCAACATCCCGTACAACTTTTCGCGTGACCTGGTCCGCGGTGAGAAACCTGCTATTCTCGTCGAGGCGGATGCAACCGATCCGGGTGCAACCAGCAATGCCATCGGATCATTGCGTGTGTTGGCGGCAACGGCATTCCGGCAAGATTTCACCGGGCCTTTGGCGTTTCTCTCTAAAGACGACGATCCCATCGACCTGCGAATTCACGCACGGTACAATCCCGAGGTCATCACGCAATACAACATCGTGCCGGGCTTGATGGGCGTGGTGCTGACGATGACGATGGTGATGATTACAGGCTTGGCGATTACGCGTGAACGCGAACGCGGCACGATGGAAAACCTGCTCTCGATGCCGACGCGGCCGTTCGAGGTCATGATCGGCAAGGTGCTCCCGTATATTCTTGTGGGCTATGTACAAGTGGTGATCATTCTCCTGGCGGCTCACCTGATTTTCAAGGTGCCGGTGTACGGTAGCGTGGCAATGCTGCTCCTAGCCGCGTTGGTCTTCATTACGGCCAATCTGGCGATGGGAATCACTTTTTCTACCATGGCACAGAACCAGTTGCAGGCCGTGCAGCTCTCGTTCTTCTTCTTTTTGCCGTCGCTCTTGCTCTCGGGATTCATGTTTCCTTTCCGCGGTATGCCGCAGTGGGCGCAAACGATCGGCGAGATGCTGCCGCTGACCCACTTTCTTAGGATCGTGCGGGGCATCATGCTGAAAGGGAATGGATCAGAAGAGGTCCTGCTCCAGTTATGGCAAATCGCCCTCTTTGCCGTTGTTGCCTTGGCGATCGGTGTGAAACGGTACCGCCGGACTCTCGATTA
>NZ_JBLYIG010000386.1:0-4614 GCF_049222245.1 Nitrospira sp. BLG_2
GACATCAAATTTCCAAGCGGAAATTAACGAAGCTATGATGGACTTCGAATGCCCCTGGCGCGCCTTTCTGATGGACGATTCTTTCAGGTTGACGCTGATTTTTTAACGCTGAAATCATTCAAAAAGCTGAAGATGTCTTGAGAGAGAAGGGATTTGAAGGTGCTCATGCTGAGTTTCGAGAGGCTCGTGAAGATCTTGTGGACGGAAAGACTAAAGATGTGATCTTGAAGGCGTTCAAGAGCTTCGAGAGTACACTAAAAACCATGCTCAATCAGCAAAGTGGGGATATCATGGAGCTACTCCGATTGTTCCGCGAGAAAGGGTTTATGGACGACATCCCAGAAGCTCCAGCAAAGGCAGTTGGAAAGGCGGTGCTTGGATCATTGGCCACGCTTCGTAATGAATTGGCGGGACACGGGCAAGGGAACGCAGTATTAGACGTGCCACGTCATTACGCTGTTTTAGCGATTCATCTTGCTGGTTCTATGAATCAATTCGTCTTTAGATCAATATCTAAGAAAGCAGTCAGCATCTCCTGAGATATAATCCGCATCAGAATAAAATGGTTGGAATTCATTATGACTATTTGCCGATATTACGCAGTTAATTAAAGCTGGCTTCTCCACTTAAATTCCGACGGCCATGCGGACTGGATGGACGGTTTCCTGTATCCCGTACGGCCCTTTCAAGTCCACTTGCTCCGGATCGACATACGTCCCGAACAGCCGATCCCATACGGTAAAGAGGACCCCGAAATTCGCCCCATCCCTTCCGATCTCTCTCAGATGATGCACGCGATGATAGCGAGGCGTGACGAAGAGCCACTCCAGTTTTCTCGACTGCCAGGTCACGTTCATGTGCATCCAGTTATTGGTCAGGACCAACATATAGGAATAGAGCGGAAAGAATACTGCGGGCACCGGCTTGAGAAGCGGAAACGCCAACAGATAAGGGATATTAGCGAGCACGACTTGTGGAAAGCTCGCCCGGACACCGGCCAGCCAGTACAACTCCGTTGGCGCATGGTGCCATCGATGTATCCACCAGCCCGACGACGTATGCCAAAGCCGATGCATCCAGTAGGCCATTCCGTCGAGGACGAACAGAAATACTATCAGCTTGAACCCGAATGGAAGCGTCTGCCAACGCCAGTAGGAGTAGCGAGGAAACGGGATTCGATCTGTCAGCTGTGCGGCAAAGACGAAGAAGACCTGGTACGTGGTGAGAGCTGCCACATCCGGCAAGAGCACCTGAAGATATGGAATCGGACGTGAGGGCCACCAATACTCTGCCGCGAAAAAGACGAGGCCAATTCCCCAATAGATGGCGATCCCTTCCAACGCAAACGCATTCGCGAGTGAATCGAGCATCGTTATTACTTACGAAACAGGAGTTAGACGAGCAAGAGGATGACTCATCTTGAAGGCTCCGGTCAAGTCAGTAGAGTATTCCTGGTTGCCTGCCCTTTGCCGAGAGATTTGATGGGTCTGTGCGGTAGTTAAGGAAGACTAAACGTTGAACCTAAAATACACAATATCCGCTTCCTTGATGACGTAGTCCTTGCCTTCGAGGCGGAACAATCCCTTTTCCTTCACTTTGGCCTCCGAGCCGCAGGCCAGCAGATCATCATAGTGGTAGACCTCGGCGCGGATGAACCCCCGTTCCATATCGGAGTGGATCTTGCCTGCCGCTTGCGGGGCCTTGGTGCCTTTCGGAATCGGCCAAGCGCGGGACTCAACTTCGCCGGCGGTGAAGAAGGTTATCAGGTCCAGCAAGGTATAGGCTTCGCGCGTCAAGCGAACGAGCCCCGATTCAGTCAGCCCCATTTCGTTCAGGAAATCCGCCCGTTCGCTCTCCGGTAGCGACGATAGCTCCGCCTCGAGCTGCCCGCAGATGGTGACGACTCGGGCGCCACGCTTGGCCGCAAACTCACGCACAGTCTGGACCATAGCCTCATCGGCATTCTTGCCCTCGGATACGTTCGCGACAAACAACACCGGCTTAGCGGCGAGCAACTGACATTCGTTGAGAATGATCCGTTCTTCCGCTGCATATTCCCGATTACCCAGCCATTCACCTTTGTCGAGTAACCCGATGAGCTTGGCAAGGAATTCCACTTCAAAGGCAGCTTTTTTATCTCCGGCCCGGACTTTCTTTTCTGTCTTCTGCTTCCGCCGATCGAGTGTTTCCAGATCGGACAGCATGAGTTCGGTTTCGATCACGCCGATGTCACGAAGCGGATCGATCCCGCCGCTGACATGCACCACGTCGGTCCCCTGAAAACAGCGGACCACGTGAAGAAGTGCATCCACTTCTCGGATGTGGCCAAGGAATTGATTGCCAAGTCCTTCGCCTTTGCTGGCCCCTTCAACCAGTCCCGCAATGTCTCGTACTTCCAACGTGCTGTACGTGGTTTTCTTCGAGCCGAAGACGTCGGTCAGTGTGATGAGTCGAGGGTCCGGCACCAGAGCGATGCCGGTGTTCGGGTCGACGGTCGCGAACGGATAATTAGCCGCCAGCGCACCGCCGCCGGTCAGCGCATTGAAGACCGTCGTTTTACCGACGTTAGGGAGACCGATCATACCGCAACACAGGCCCATTAGTTCGTGTCCTCTCCTTCGCGAGCAACCTTCTCCCTGATATTAAATTGATTCATCGCCGTTTCCGGTCCGCGATGAAGCAAACATTCCATCGCGTCCACTGCCCGCTCCAGGCAGGGTTCAAAAACAGCCATCTCATCCCTCGTCACCGGCTCCAAGACATAGTCGGCGGAATCTTGGCCTGGTGCAGGTCGGCCGATCCCAATCTTTAATCTCACGAATTGCGAAGTTCCGAGCGCTTCGATGACGGATTTGATTCCGTTGTGTCCGCCATGACCACCGGCAAGCTTAATTCGCAACCGGCCCGGTTCCAGATCCAAATCATCGTGTATGACGATGAGTTCATCGGCGGTGAGCTCGAATTCTCGCAGGAGACCTTTCAACGGAGGGCCGGAAAGATTCATCCAGTCGAGCAGACCGGCCAGCTCAACCAACTTCCCTCCCAACCGTCCGGAACCTCGTTGAGCTGTGCCGCGCGGTGAAAGTCGGATCGACCATCGAGCGGCAGCCCGCTCGATGACCCACATGCCGACATTGTGACGGGTCTGGGCGTAGGCTTTTCCGGGATTGCCCAGTCCAACGAGCAGATGCAACGTTACTTCTTCTTTTCAGCTTCTTTCTTTTCAGCCTTTGGAGCGGCTGCGGCTTCTTTCTTCTCACCGCCCTTCGCATCGCCGGCAGGCGCTGCAGCACCGGCTTTGGCCGGTTCTCCCGCCCCTTCGGTTCCCGCCGCGTCCTTGCCTTTCGTCATGACTTCCGGCTCGCCGGCCGCTCCGGCACCGCTGGTGAGCAGAGCTTCGAGTTTGGCATCCGTCATCGGCGCCGCGACGCTGACGACCATCTGCTCGGCATCATCCAAGAAACGGACACCTTCGCGCGTTCCGATTTCTTTTAGATGGATGCCGCTGCCGATCGCCAATGCCGACGCATCGACTTCTATATGATCAGGCATGGCGGCCGGAAGACACTCGACGTGCACGTCGCGCATGTTATGGTGCAGCACGCCTCCCTCCTTGACGCCGGCTGGAATCCCGCCGATGACTTTGATCGGAACTTTGACCCGAATCGGCTTGCTCATGGAAATCTCAAAGAGGTCCGCGTGCAGGACAGCCCCGGTCACCGGGTCGACTTGATAGTCGCGCAAGAGAGCGGTGCGATTCTGCTTGGTCTTTGCTCCGTTCACCGTGAGTGAAATCAACGCAGTGCTGCCGGCATGAGACTTGAGAATCTTGACTAATTCCTCCGGATTGACTGTCAGCAAGAGACATTCCCCTTGACCGTAGAGCACGGCCGGGATTTTTCCCACCCGCCGCATAGACCGAGCGGCTCCTTTCCCCGCTTGCTCTCTTACCGCTACTGTCAAATCGAATTTCATGATATTCCTCCGTCTCCCTCTGCTTCTTACACAGCGCTTAGCAGGACGCTGAAAAAGTCCGCCAGCGGCGTTCTCGCATCGCTCAGAGGGCTCAACGTACCAAAGCGTACGCCTCGCCTCTTCGCTTGCTGCGGCCCTTGCTGGACAGCCTTTTGAGCCTCCTGAAGTTTATTCTCGCGTTAACATCGTACGGACCAGCCATATTGTTGGCATCAACCAAGTTTTGTCGCAGCCCACTAGGCGAAGAGTGAACTCACAGACTCATCTTCATGAATCCGTCTGATGGCTTCGCCCAGCAACGGTGCCACCGACAATTGATGCAACTTCGGACAGGTCAATTCTTTCCCTCGCAGCGGAATCGTATTGGTCACCACCACTTCGGAGAGAGACGACGACTGTAACCGTTCCAAGGCCGGCCCCGACAATACTGCGTGCGTGCAGGCCGCGATCACGTCTCGAGCGCCTTGATCGAGACAGGCCTGAGTCCCTTGGACAATGGTACCAGCCGTATCGATCATATCATCAAGGAGCAATACGCTTTTCCCTTGCACGTCCCCGATGATGTTCATAATTTGCGCTTGGTTCGGACCTTCGCGGCGCTTGTCGATTATGGCCAAGTTGGCCTGAAGCCGCTTGGCA
>NZ_JBLYIG010000387.1:0-5406 GCF_049222245.1 Nitrospira sp. BLG_2
TCCTGTTTCGGCCGTCCGGATATTTTTGTCTTCATCAGCGTCCAGGATGAACGGGCGCTCTCCGATGTCGTCATCACGAAGATCCATGCGATCGACGGCGTTGAAGAGACGGATACACATATCGTAGCGGAACCGTAAAAGGAGAAGGAAGAGGCTAGAGGTGAGAGGTTAGAGGTTAAGATTGAGAACGAGGCTGAGCTCGAAGCGGGCTGGAAAGATAAATTCTTACTCAGCCTTAACCTCATTTCTTAACCTTCAACAGGAAAAGTGACCGCTTTGCCTCCCGCCTGGGCTGACCGGTAACAGGCGTCGGCGATTTCCACGGCGCGGCACCCATCTTCTCCCGTGATGGGCATGGGGGAATTGTGCGTCACTGCCTGCAAAAAAGCCGTGAGGGTAGCAAGGACCGTCCGGGACGGAGGCGGTTCGGCATTCATCGTCTCAACACCGGCATCATCCACACAGCGAATTCGGCGCTGCATCCAGTCGGCTTCCACTCGCCCCTGTGAACCGATCCATATCGCTTGCCCGGCACGTGATCCCTGGACTCGGGCGATTTCTATTCGGCAAATCGTCCCCCCCATCGTGGTGAGGTGAACCGAGGCCCTCATTTCCGGCGCACTCGGTGGATGCGGATCCATCGTGCACTGCAACTCGTGCGGTTCTTCACCAGTTACATATCGGATGAGGTCCAGCATATGTACACCGATTTCCAACAACGCTCCCCGCTCCCCATATCCCGCGGCATGGCCGGGCGCTGTTTTTCGTATCTCAATATGGAACAATAAATCGAGTTGTCGGGAACGCCCGATAGAGGGTTGGAGTCTCTTCATGTGCTGAATCGTATGATCGAACCTGAGAGTTTGCGCCGTCATCAAGGGAACTCCGGCTTCGCGAGCCTGAGCCACCATCATACGGGCATCAGTCGCCGTCGTCGCCAATGGCTTCTCGATCAACAGAGGTTTACCGGCCTGGACGGCTAGTCCGCAGACTTCGGCGGAATAAATGGGAGGAGTGACCACGACGACCACGTCGACAGTCGGATCGGCGATGAGGGATCGGGCGTCGCCGTAGACCTTGACCGACTCGGCGCCCGGCATCTGAACGCCCTGCTCCGGGTGCCGTCGGCACACGGCTCTGAGGGAGGCCATTGGAAGATCCTGAATAAGATGCTGCGCATACCGAGCCCCATGCCGACCCACGCCGATCAGCCCCACACCGATGCAATCCTTGTTCACGACGCCTCTCACCGCGGGATGTTGAAAAAATCCTCCATCGGCGCGCTCGCAAGATACGGCCGCCTCACTAGGATACTGGGCGGCCCGCTCACCGACTCGCTTGCCTCGCGGCGAAGCCAAGGGCGCCGTCCGCAATTGACATTCTCGTAAGCGGCTCCATATAGTAAAGCAACGTCATGCAAAGCTCAAAGCCTCGCCGGTAGAGCATCTCGGCTATGTCCACGACACAAACGGCACCTTTCACACTTGCGCAGATTGGAACCGGAACGGCTCGCTTCCCAAGCGGTGTGCCGATCCCCACACATACCGATCAAATGGTAGACCCCTACTTCAAGAGCAAGATACCGAAGGAACACCAAGTCGATTGCCTGCTCTTCTGGCCGCAACAAGCGGGGTCCTATCCGGGAGTCGTCCTGCTGCATGATCGGTGGGGGCTGACCGGACAAATGAAGGATCTCGGCGCCCGGCTGGCCTGTGAAGGCTATATGGTGATCATTCCGAATCTCTATGGCCGGTTGGGAGGAATGGTCACCGCCAGCGATGACGTAGCGGCCGCTTTGCTGGAACGTCAAAACGACGCGCATGTCCTGACGGATATCAATTCTTGCTGTGAATATCTCAATACCCGCCACTTCGCGAAGACGAACATTCATGGAGTCGTGGGGTATGGAATGGGAGGGTCTTATGCGCTCCGTTTCGCGTGCCAACGGAAACGGCTGCGCGCGGCCGTCTCTTACTACGGCAAGATGGTCACTCCCAAGGAGCTGGTGAAAGACCTCTTTTCACCGCTGCTGTATCACCAAGCGGAAGATGACACCTGGGTTACTCAAGATGAGGTCGAGCAATTGCGCGGCGCCGCCGCCGAATATGCCAAGCGAGTCGAGATTCATCTCTATCCCCGGACGTCTCATGCCTTTTGTAATGAAATGAAACCGAACGTGTACAATCCCGACAGTTCGACCCTCGCCTGGGAGCGAACCACAAGTTTTTTGAAGTCTTGCTTCCAAGGAACATGACCCGAAGTCTCGCCCCAGTGCATGCTCAGCTTCCTTCACCGGTCGCGAGACTTCTCGGCCGGATCCAAGATCACTTCGGACATCGCCCTGCCGTCGCCAGATTCCTGCTGATCGCGATGTTGTCGATGTTCGGCCCGTCTCCTGTCATGGCGGACGGGAACGTGTCCCCCAGCCTGCTGGCCGACGTGGTGAACCAACGGGCCGATCAGCTGGCTCCGATCGACTCGGACCAAGGAGCCCTGACACTGTTCACAACGACAATCGGGCCCGCGCTCGGGCTGAAAGACGCATCGGCGGCATTGGGGGCCAAAAGACTCTCGAGCAAGATGGTCAAAGAACTGGAGTTGGCGGAATTATCCCGCTCCGTCCATGAGCTGATGGCGGCGCTGGCCACCTGGCAGTTTGCCGACTCCCTTCGTCATGACGCAGAACCATCCTCGGCCTTGCTTTCACTTTCTCCTGCGCGGCAAGATTGGCTGCAGGCCCGCAGCCGGACGCCCTCGCTTTCCCACCTGCTCGGTCTCGTACAGGAGGATCAGGCCCTTCGGACGTCTCAAGCAACATCCCCTACACGGAACACCGAATTCCTATCGGCGGCCGAGCGCACGCGGTTTGAATCCAGCCAATCGGCAATTGCGGCATGGTGGGACCTCTATGGCTGGAAGGACCGTATCCGGCAGGCAAAAGGCCGCGCTCGCCTCTGCGGAACCTGGCAATGGACCATTCATAATCACCAACACCACGAAGACCAAAAAAACACGCTCGTCTTCCATCCTGACGGACAGGTGCCGGCCAATAGCCCCGTCCCGTCGGAAATGATCATTCTTGGCGACAGCATTTACTTGCGATGGGAGCACAACGGGCAGATCCAAGAGGACAGTTTGCTGTTCATGAAGGATAATACGAGGATCGAGGGATCATTTGCGAACAGCCTGGGAGGATGGGGATCGATCACCGGGAAGCGGCTGGCGGCCTGCAAGCCCTAATTTTCTTCATCGTCCTGCGCTTCGCCACGCGCGCCATCCCAAAATCGCCCACCCCAAAATGAACAACGCCCCGCCCACCGGCGTCACCGCTCCGAGCCAGCGCACTCCCAACAACGACACCCCGTAGAGACTGCCCGAGAATAACAAGATTCCGGCCAAAAACATCCATCCGGCTTTGGCCGCTCCGGTGTCGCGACCGATACGAACGGCAAAGCCGCTCAAGACCATGCCGAAGGAATGATACATCTGATAGCGGGTCGCCGTATCGAACACGGCCAAGAGACGCTCATCCAGCATGCCTTTGAGCATATGGGCCCCGAAGGCGCCGGCTGCCACGCCGAGACCGGCACAGATACATCCAACAAGCACCAACCGTCGAGATGACGCATCGATATCCATCGTGTCTGGCTCCTGAAACGCAGGTTGCGGAACGATCGATCATACGCGATTCCAACTGGATACTCCATCCGTGCATGAGATCCGAAGCCGTCCCCTATAGTTTCCTCATGGTCATTCCTTCTTCACGATCCTCTTCTACCAAGAAGTTTTCCTCTCTCATCAGGCCGTATCGCAAAATCAGCCTTTGATTCTTTTTTCTGACTGCTGTATGGTGTGCCTTTATTTTTTTGAAACCACTCCGAAAGAGGATTATCATGTGGGACAAAAAGCGAGGCGAGATGGAGCCAGAGAACGGAAACTTTACCGTCTTAGGAAAAGACGTCACATTTAAAGGCATCGTCCATTTTCACAGCACCGTTCAACTCGATAGCGCCTTTGAAGGGGAAATCCACGCCAAAGGCATGTTGGTCATCGGCGAAAATGCGGTTGTCCGAGGCTCGATTATTGCCGAGACCATTGTCAGCAGAGGGAAGATTCATGGAAACGTGACTGCCAGCGGAAAAATCCAATTGCTCAAGCCGGCGGTCCTGCTCGGCGATATTTCCTCACCCCAGTTTTCAATGGAAGAAGGCGCGTTCTTCAAGGGTTCAATCGACATGGGTTCGCATCCGGTGGTCGACGAGCTCCAACAATCGTCCATGGTTCTACCCGACTTTTCGCACCGGCTCACCCCTTCAAGGCCTGTTCTGATCGAAAGCGAACGAGGGGGCTGACGCTCCCTCGTGCCGATATTTTTTCAGGAAGGTCCCTCCTCGCCGTTGCCGATATTTTGGACCGCGCTTCAACCACTCTCCCCTTGATCTTCTCGATGGAGCCAGCCGGCGGAACGCCCGCAATCTGAAATCTCTCGTCATCATCGATTTCCATTCATCTAGTCTACGAATTCTGTTTGGAGTATGGTGCAGGGCATCGCTGCCCTCCTAGCAAGTATTTCCAACCAGCGTGATGATGAGCCGCATGGACCGTGTCCGCCAACCTCGCTGCACGAGAACGTTGCTTTCCATAAAGATTCGACGTAGACTAACGTTAGTCCACATGGGGAGAGAGGGAGTAGGTGAAAGGCACGACAAAGGCCGTGAATGTCCATGAGGCGAAGACGCATTTTTCCAAGCTCCTTGCTGCCGTCGCGAAGGGGCAGCGGATTACGATTTGCAAAGATGGGACGCCGGTGGCGCAACTCGGGCCGGTCGAGACACCCATTCCTATTCGCCGCCCCGGATTGTTGAAAGGACGGGTGACGATCGCGGATGATTTTGATGCGCAGTTACCTCCAGACCTCATGGGCACGTTTGAAGGTCGGCTATGAATCTCCTGTTGGATACCCATGTGTTTTTGTGGTTTGTGATTCAGGCCCCACAGCTTTCGAAAGCGATCTATCACCAGATCGAGACCACGCCCGTGGTCTATATCAGTGCCGCCTCGCTTTGGGAGGTCGTCATTAAAATTCAGCTGAAGAAGCTCGCGGCAGACCCCACCGAGCTCGCCGCCAAGATAGCGGACAGTGGGTTTCAGGAATTGCCGGTGTCCGTGCTCCACACCCTCGCGCTGGAGCGGTTGCCGCTTCATCATCGGGATCCCTTTGACCGAATCCTCTTGGCCCAAGCGCATGTCGAACACCTGTGCTTACTGACCCATGATGCGAGTTTGAAACCGTATGGGCCGGTCTGTCAGGTGGTCTCATAGCCGAACCACGCAGTCATCTCTCCGGTCGGGAGTCACGTGGCATGCGGAATCCGCTCCATCGCGTATCAGCGTGATGACGCCATC
>NZ_JBLYIG010000388.1:0-7594 GCF_049222245.1 Nitrospira sp. BLG_2
GGGATGGGATCAGCTGAAACCCAAATCGGCCGCGGTGCTTCGAGAACTTGCAGCCTGGCGCGAGGGGGAAGCCAAACGGAGAAATGTGCCCCGGAGCCGCGTCGTCCGGGATGAAGTGCTGCTTCAGCTGGCGCGACATCCACCGCGACACCAGGATGAGTTGCGCAACGTCAGAGGTCTCCATGTTTCGGAAACCGACCGCAATGGAGAGTCGATTCTTACGGCGATTCAAACGGCGCTTGCGCTTCCGTCTTCGGCTTGGCCGGTGCTCGCCAAAGAGCGAAAACCTGAGTCGGAATCGAACGGATTTGTAGAGCTGCTTCAGGCGGTCGTCAAGGCACGCGCTCTGGAGAAAGAGATTGCGCCGACCCTCTTGGCGACCACGGCCGACCTCCAGGAGTTAGTCGATGCCAAAATGAATCGATCGGCGTTGGATCTCCCGCTCCTGAAAGGATGGAGACGAACCTTGGTGGGGGATCTTCTGCTTGACGCGCTGGACGGGAAGGTCGCTTTCACCGTTGATCCGCAGACCAGGACGATTCGGTGGTCGCTGTCCGGGCAGATCACGGATCGCTGAGGCGCGCGGCGCGATGAACAAAGCGCGCCACGTCCATGCGCGCCGCCGGGATCCACGCCATGCCGAATCTGGTAGGACACGCTGGTGGACGCCCGCCGGGTGCGCGAGGAGACGCGTACGTCATCTTAAATTTGCGCACGGGACGAGATGGTGAGCGCTCAGTATCGGCGGTGAGCAGACCGTGTCTTAGTGAGCCGGCAGTGTCTTACTCGTTATGCGATTCGCCGCGCTGAATCCGGTGGTCATAACCTACAAAAATTTCTTGAGTGACTCCGCCGGTCTCGCGAGCATGGCCTGTTCGCCTTTCTCCACGATCGGCCGTTGAATAAGATCTGGGTGTTTCACCATGAGGTCGAGCAGTTCATCGTCGGAGAGCTGTTTTTTGGCCAGACCAAGCTCGTGATACAGGTCTTCTTTGGTTCGAAGCACGTCTTTGGGCGATAGGCCGGCTTTCTTCAAAAGCGTTCTAAGCTGTGTTTTGGTAAACGCGTGCTCGTAGTAGTTGATGGCTGTAAAAGACGCCCCGCTGTCCTTGAGCAATTGTACGGCTTGTCGGCACGTGGTGCAGGTCGGTTTGTGATAGATCGTGACATTTGCCATAATGACTCCTTAGTGAGAAAACGCGCCTTGACGATTTTTTTCAGTCTATGCTAGATCCCAACAAGGGATAGGCCTAAACAGGATTGTTATGCCGTGGATTGGAACCAGCTCCACCGGTCAGTTCGCCTGTGTCAATGCCTCGCAACGAACGCTGAAAGCTCTCCGCATCAAGCGTAAGGGGCAGCCGGTTTTTGTTCTTGGGCATGTGCTCGAGCGCAAAGGGCAAGAAGCCACCTTTGAAGCGTTCAACGACCGGCTGGCCGTCGTGAAGTTCAGCGATGAGTGTCTCGTGGGCTATGACCCAAGCGAGCTCCTTCTTCCCACCGATATCGATGAGCATGGCATACCGTATTTTGAGATTCGGTCATGTCAATCTTGCGCAATGCTCTTTCCTCTTACTATGGAGGAGTGCGAGTCTGACAAGGAACCGGAGCGGTGCTCCGACTGTATCGGCTGATCAATCAGACAGACTCGTGATACTAATCGACAAAGGGAGCCATTTCCAAGGCCTTCTTCAGTAGACAATCTCCTGCAAAACCCTGTAACACCATTGGTAACATCGCTCCGTCGATGGCGCGTACGGAGTGTATCCGAAATCCCTCTGTAGACGTTTGTCCTTCGAGCTTGAGCGCGTGGCAGATTTCCAATTTTTTCCAGACCAAATTCGACAGAATTTGATCAGAGGCCAGAAGCTTCATGTCGCCGACCGCCCCATCGATGGCGACCTTTGCGGGAATCCGTGTTTTGTCCTTCGGAAGCTCGCTGACGACGGCAAATGCGATAACATTTTCCTCCGCTGCGGCGAAAGAAGTTGTCACGACGCTCACCATCACGATAGTAAGGCCGTACATGAGAACAGCGGTTCGTATCATTCACATCTCTGATCCAGGCACCGAGATGATTGATCCATCGACACGTAGTATGCCAAGCACGATTTTCCATTGCAAGAACGCTGCGCCAACATGGTAGGGTAATGATAGGTAACGCAAAACCTTAGATGTGTAAAGGAACATTATGCCGCATGATTTCATGCCAGGACTAGCCGGTGTTCCGGCTGCCACCTCATCAATCAGCGACGTCGATGGACAACGCGGTATTCTGGAATACCGCGGCATTCGCGTCGAAACACTCTGTTCGGATTCCTCGTACCTGGAAACGGCGTATCTCCTTCTTTTCGGGCATCTTCCCTCCACGACCGAATTCCAACAATGGACCAGGGACATCACCTATCACCGGCGCATCAAGTTCCGCATCATCGATTTGCTGAAAAGCCTACCTGAGTCGGGGCATCCTATGGATGCGCTTCAGGCGGCAGTAGCGGCGCTCGGGATGTTTTATCCGGGTCGCAACGTCAAGGACGTCGAGAATAATTATTGGAGCGCGGTGCGACTCGTCGCCAAATTGCCGACGATCGTCGCGGCTTGGGCGAGGCTTCGCCACGGTGACGATCCGATCGCCCCGCGCGACGACCTCGGGTTCAGCGAGAACTTTTTCTATATGCTGACGGAGTCCGTGGCTCCGCAAATATGGGCTGACATCTTCGATGATTGCTTGATCCTGCATGCCGAACACACCATGAACGCGTCCACATTTACAGGATTGGTCACGGCGTCAACCCTGGCCGATCCTTATACGGTTGTCGCTTCGTCGATCGGCGCGCTGAAAGGTCCCCTGCATGGAGGGGCGAACGAAGAAGTGGTGGTGATGCTGAGGGAAATCGGCACACTCGACAAGGCGCGACCGTATGTTGAGCATGCCTTGCAGAATAAGAAAAAACTGATGGGATTCGGCCACCGTGTCTACAAGGTCAAAGACCCTCGTGCCACGGTTCTTCAGGAACTCTGTCGGCGCTTGTTCAAGGAATGCGGAAGCTCGCCGTTGTATGAGATCGCATTGGAAGTGGAGGCGGCGGCCGGAAGAGTACTAAACAGTAAAGGCATCTATCCCAATGTCGATTTCTACTCCGGTATCATTTACGACAAGATGGACATCGATGTCGATCTGTTTCCGCCGCTCTTTGCCATGTCAAGGGTGTCGGGCTGGTTGGCTCATTGGTTGGAGCAATTGCGCGAAAACAAACTGTTCAGGCCGGACCAGATCTACTCCGGCGAGCATAACCGGCCTTATGTGCCCATCGATCAACGTTAGTGGGGTGTTGAAGGTTCAGGCTAAGGTTAAGGGAAACGGAACCATCCATCCTTCACACGACCTTAGCCTAAACCTCAACCTTGAGCTTGACTTCCCCATGGCCCGATTTATCTAAGGCCTAGACAGTTGAATCGGCGCAGCGCCAGCAAATCCGTTAGAAATTACAAGGAAACACATGAAGGAGGTCGCTATGACACTCGTACGATGGGATCCGTTTCGGGAATTGGAAGAAGTCTCAGATCGGTTGAACCGCATGTTTGCTCGCCCTGCCGCGTCGCGAACCAACGGCAAGGAGACCATGATCGTTGCGGATTGGGCACCTTCGGTGGATATCAGTGAGACCGAAGGAGAGTATCAGATCAAGGCCGAGATTCCGGATGTGAAGAAGGAGGATGTGAAGGTCACGCTCGAGGATGGCGTGCTGACCATTCAAGGTGAGCGGAAGCATGAGAAGGAAGAGAAGGGGAAGAAGTTCCATCGGATCGAACGATCCTATGGCAGCTTTGTTCGGACCTTTTCGCTCCCTGATGTGATCGACGAGGAGAAGGTCAAGGCCGAGTTCAAAGATGGGGTGTTGAACCTCCATCTGCCGAAGTCGGAGAAGGCGAAACCGAAGTCCATCGATGTCAAGGTGGCGTAAGCCGGTCTGAGAGTTAGCTCTGAACAAAGGCCTGCCTCATGAGGCGGGCCTTTTTCTTTAAAAACATGAGCCGCAAGGTCGCCCGCAAACGTGGTCACGGTACGGATTCAACTGGAAACCGACGTTTGTGAGTAGCACCGTGGCATTATGAGGGCGGAGGACATTGAATGCTAAAAACGAGCGGATCAAAGTTTCACCGTGAGCCAGCCCATCACTCGAGTGCCGAGAATGTCGCCTAGCGGATGCTCGCGATGCCGATCATTCAAGACGTTGAACACGGAAACTGCCAGCTCGGCTTCGCGTACGTAATCCGCGGTCTGCTGCCGCCATAGGAGGTATCCCAGCCGGAGGTTGAGCAAGTTGTAACTGGGGACTTGTTCCTGTGGAAGAACCGTCCCGGCCGGAAAAAAAGGGGCCAGATTTGTAAACGCGTCAGCCAACGGGTACGACGCATCTCCCACATGGTGATAGAGAAGTTCGCCGGTGAATGGACTCCAGGTCGCCCGGAGGCCAGCATTGACTTTATGATGAGGAAAACCTCGCCGACTGAACCCACTGGAGCTTTGTCCGACCTCCTGATACGCATAGTTGGCAAACCCAGAGAGCCAGGTTGTCAGTAAAAATTCCGCGCCAACTTCCCCACCGTATACATCAGCCACGCCTCCATTGACCGGACGCACTGGATTCAGAGGATTGCCAGTTGGGTTTCGAAAAGCGATGAGATCGGAAATGTGGTTATAAAACCCCGTGATTCTGGTCCGCAGCCGATGTTCCCACCACCAGCCTTGATAGCCCAGCTCATAGGACATGATCTGTTCTGGCCTCACGTCGGTGGAACCTGTGACAACGGAAATCTGAGGTGGTAAGGCTGGAAGAGTGACGGGGTTAAGTATGCTGAGGCCAACCTCGTTTGTTGTCGGTGGGCGATAGGCGACGGAACTGGACAACCGAACCGCATGGTTCGAATTCAGGTGGTAGACGATGGCTCCACGAGGCGACAAGGTTGGGGCGATAAAAGTATCCATGTCGTAACGGAAGCCGGCGCTTATCTCTAATGAAGGTAGTAGCAACCAGTCTCCTTGAACGTAAAGGCCTAGGCGATTCTCTGTCATTCGGTTGCTAAGGATATTCGAGGAACTGACTATGTGGCGAAAGTGGGTGCCAATATTTAAGCTGAGTCTCTCATGAGGTGTAAATCGGTAACGCGTTTCTAAATCATACGTATTTAGAGAAAAACTCTGGCCAGCACGCCCAAACTGGTCGGTCTGATTAAGCAGCGGGACCAGAGGAGGAAACATTAACACGTTGGTGTCTGAAAAAAGACCATACCACCAACCACGGATCGAGAAGTTGCTCTGTGTATAACCGACAAGTGCGTGGGCCTGCGAAAAGTTAAGGTCTGAGGTCGATACGGCATTCACTAGACCATGATAGGGACTTGATCTTGCTAGTCCTGCCTCGGCTCGGATCTTACTATCACCAGAAAGGCGGTATTCTGCTATTCCCCCGATCCTTTGGCTGTTGAGAGCTGGCATGCTTTGGTCTGACCATCGCTGAGCCTGCTCATGTCCGCCTGAGATGCGATAGCCCCAGCTCCCCGTGTTTCCTGCATGAATGGCGTTAGTGAGCAGCGTGCCAAGCTCACCGCCTGCCACTTGCAGTGTGGTCCCTTTCATTTCTTCCGGAGATTTGGTGATGATATTCACCACTCCGTCGAAAGCATTGAATCCATAGATAGCTGATGCTGGACCCTTGAGGACTTCGATCCGCTTGATTTCAGCCAGCACGATTGGTAACTGTTTCCAGAAAACAATCCCAGCTTGATCCACATAGATAGAGCGGCCATCGACCAAGACCAAGAGCTTGTTCGCTGCTAACTGATTGTTCCCGCGTACGCTGACATTGAAATCCACCGCGTTCATTTGCATGACTTCCATGCCTGGGATTTGCCGCAGCAACGTTGGTATGTCGGTAGCTCCTGAGTTACGGATGTCTTCATCCGTAATCACATAGACATCAGAAGGGGCCCTCGATATCGGCTGTTCGTACCGGCTGGCGATGCTGACGGTCTCTTCCTTCAGATAAAGTGCTTCTTCCTGGATCTGTTTTTCGATGGTTGAGGAGGGACGTGGAATGGGAAGAGAAGTCTCGGCTCCAGCATAAAATGGATCACTACACCAGCGGGTCCCAATTACAAGAATGGTCGCGCATCTGAGGCACCGGCGGATCACCTGTCGCGGCATGTCTTAGTGCGTAGCCTCAAGATTGTCCACACCATGTAGCTATTTCTATTTAGAGAGATCGAAGACCGGAATTTACACTGGGCCGAAGTATTGGGTCTAGGCATAAGAATAGGGCTTTCTAAGTGATGAACGGTCACCACTGGATCTTATGGCATGTTTGTCGCTTGCCTCACGACGGAATGTCTTTGTTTTCCGATCAAAGTGAATCAAATAAGATACCGAATCTATTTGGATTCATTTGCTCTGTAACAGAGTCTTTTCTGCCTCTGCGATTAGATTTCTATCGGTTCGGGAAGCGTCTCATAGATCTCTTCTGATGACGTTTGTGAGCTTGTGGTCGGCAGTTCACGCAGTCAGAGGACACCATGACGATTTGTATGAGTTGTGAGGGACGGAAAGAGGGTTTCTGGAATGAAACTGGCATTGCAAGTGCGCCGGTTACCTATACGAATGAACCTGTGGTCTCGGCGCGTCGGCTGTAATGAGGAAAAAAGATGCTGTCTCGCTATGAACAATCAGTATTACAGTGTCCATCACTCACATAGAACACGGAGGTTGCCAGGAGAGATATTCATTGGAGAATTGAATTCAGGGTGTTGACTAAAGCACGAGATTTGCTAGGTGCGGATACGATGTCCCAGGCCGGGATCAGACTGGATTCGCCCTATCCAGCCGCCTATCTCCTTGTGAGGTTCCGGCCTCGGCCGGCGAGTCCGGCGGTGATTTCCCAGTATCGCCGCCGGGTATCGTCTCATACGTGGCAAAGAAACGCATGGCGGAAAGAGGATGAACTCGACATCGCAATGGAAAAAAGTGCTTCCTGGGTCATTACAATGGTGTCGCTAACGAACAAAACTGGCAGAAGGGGATGAGGTCGCATGAAGGTGAAAGGGTTCATCCTGGAAGACGATCATGGAAAGGAGTTCGTCGTGGTATGCGAGAAGCCGTATAAGCAGCCGGGGAAAGTTTTTGCTCTCAGGGGCTGGCAACGACGGCGGATGATTCCGCTGCAATGTACAGGACAAGAGCTTCGCCAAATCACCGGGGGAGTGCTGATGACACTCGATGACTTGTTTCAAGGCCTCCGGAGTGCGTGAGGATTCAGAAGGGAACGCTTCCCCAGACATTAGGAGGTGTTCCTAGGATCGTCTGCCAGGGCCTCAATGAAAGGAGTGGTATCGCATTATGCTATGGAGACAATGCATGTTTACGATAAGCGTCCACCTCATGCGGGCATGTGTGCTGCTGGTCGTCTGCGGCGTGTTTACCGCTGTTCAGGCGCAGGCGAATTTCCCCACCGTTCCGAAGGAGACCTACGAGGCGTTGAAGCTCGAGCGGTCGGCCTCGCCGAAGGAACTGTACGAGGCGTTGCTCAAGCGGTATCTG
>NZ_JBLYIG010000389.1:0-2805 GCF_049222245.1 Nitrospira sp. BLG_2
ACGCTTGAGCCCTGTTGTCATCTCAAGAAGCGGACTCCCCCTTGTGTCCCTGAAATCCTTCGCTCCGGCGTCCGCCGTGTGGTGGCCGCGATGCCGGATCCAAATCCATCGGTAAAGGGAAAAGGTGCCGCAGCGCTCAGACGGGCCGGGCTCTCCGTCACGGTTGGAGTTGCCAGCTCCGAGGCCGAAGAGCTGAACAAATCATATTGTCATTGGATGAAAACCGGACGTCCTTATGTGACGCTTAAAGCTGGGATGACGCTTGATGGAAAGCTGGCCACGGCTACAGGCGAGTCGCGATGGATTACCGGTGAACCGTCCCGTCAAGAAGTCCATCAACTTCGGGGTACCATGGATGCCATACTGATTGGAGTCGGAACAGTTCTCACTGATGATCCATCACTGACAACCAGAACAGGACCGCGATTGGATAAATTAGCACGACGGCAGCCTCTTCGCATTATCGTAGATAGTCGTCTGCGAATCCCCCTCAAGTCACAGGCGTTATCACTGCAGGACAAGGCCAAAACGATTATTGCCACAACCGCCGCGGCCCCGGCGGCCCGGCGATCGGCGCTCCAGAAGAAGGGAATCGAGATTCTCACGGTGCCCGCCATACAGGGCCGTGTTTCGTTCCCTGCTCTGCTCAACCAGCTTGGTCGGCGCGGTATCATGTCCTTACTCGTGGAGGGAGGGAGCGAGGTCAATGCGGCGATGCTGAAAGCAAAGTTGGTGGATCACATCCGTCTCTACGTGGCACCGCTGCTTCTCGGCGGCCGGGATGCCAAGGGAGTGATCGGGGGAGAGAGTCCGGCTCGGCTTGCTGGTGCGATCAAGGTGCAGCATGTCATGACACGGTCCATCGGTGATGACGTGGTGGTGGAAGGGGATCTGTGATCGCCTGGATACGATTCATCGCCCTGACGGTAGTTCTCAGTAGTGGAGCGAACTCTGACGCTACAGAGGTACCGGAACCGGTCGTCGAGAGTCTGGCTTCGCTCGTCGTCCGGTACATAGAGACTCCTGACAGTGATGAAGCCGGTCGGTTATTGCAGCGTATCCTCTCCGACAAGAGTGTGTCCGTCGAAACAGTCTCTCGCATCATAAAGGCCGAACGAGTCTATCAGGACCAACCTGTGGGGAATGTCCCCGATGAACAGATCGTGATCCGTGGACAGACGTACCGGCTATCCCTGTTCGTTCCACCGACGTACCAAGCTTCGAGGGCTTATCCCTTAGTCGTGTGTCTGCATGGATTCGGTTTTACCGGTGGGGAATATTTGGAGAGATGGCGACCACGGTTGGGTGAGCACTATCTATTGGCGTGTCCCACGTATCCATCCGGCGCGTGGTTTACAAGGCGCGCCGAGGAGTTGGTGCTGGAGACGATCCGGCAAGCTGAGCGCCGGTATCATGTCGACCCCGACCGTGTTTTTCTCACGGGCATGTCCAACGGCGGGATTGGTGCATGGCTGATCGGGACGCATCATGCGCCGTTGTTTGCAGGCCTCGCGCCCATGGCGAGCGGACTGGATGATGTGTTGATGCCGTTCTTAGCGAACCTTCGAAACACGCCTGTCTATATCATTCATGGCGCCAAGGATCAGGTGATGCCGGTGGACCTGAGCCGCTCGATCGCCCGAGAGTTGGACGTGCTTGGCTACCCATATGTGTACCGCGAGCATCAGCGTGAGCATCCCATGGCAGGCGGACATTATTTCCCAAGAGATGAGTTGCCGGATCTTGTCGCCTGGTTCAATCGTCAGCGCCGTGAAGCGTTGCCGACCAGCCTGACCGTCGTGCGTGACGGCAGCCATTTCCAACCATTCAACTGGGTCCGCCTCGACGCGACCGATCCGATCGCGGTGTTTTCAGAAGATTTGGTGGACAAACGCGACGAACGAATCAAGCGGCGGGTTTATGCCAGGCTTGACGCCTCGATTGCCGGAAGCAATCGTATCGAGGTCAAGGCGGTGCACGTTCAGCGGTATAGCGTATTCTTGAACGAGCAATTGATCGACTTCTCCAAGCCGCTCACGGTGGTGACGAACGGCCGTCTCTCGTTCGAAGGAACCGTGTCACCATCGGTCGAAACCTTGTTGAGACAAGCCAGACTACGACAAGATCCTGAGCGGCTCTTTCCCGTTCAACTCACGATTGCCGTAGCGAAGCCGGCTTCATGATCTCCGCATGGCGGTTCCGGACCGGTCCTGCGACACATATGCTCGTTGTTTGGATCGGTTTGGGGGTTCTTGCGTCTGCCTGCTATGGCCGGTCGGAAGCATGCACGTTGTCTCCCGATCATGCCGGGCTCACATTCCCCGTCGAGCCAGTGGATCCGGTCTGGACGTGTGCACTGCAAGCCATCATCCAGAGTTATACGACTGCAAGCAAGGTTGGGCCGATTCGAACCGCTCTCTCCGAATCGATGTATCGGCATCTGCTGGATCATCCTCCCTTCACTGCGGATATGATCCGGCGTCTGCATCTTGGTCTCTATCGTGCGGAAACTCGAAGTCCCGGCCGCTTCTGGGGCGATGACGGCGAGGGGACGAAAGGCATCGTTGAGTTGGTGTACGAGGATGCCACGTCCCGCATCTACTTTCTCGAGGGAACTCATGAAAGCCGATTGCTTCCCCGCGTGACGGGAAAAGCGGCCGTCTTCCTGAGGACAGTTGTTAAGCGAGATGTGAACGGCAATGAATCGACGGACAGCACATTGGTTGCGTACACCAAATTGGATAATCGTTTTCTTTCAGGGGTGGCGTCCCTTCTGCATCCGCTTGTTTCCAAGATTGTAACAAC
>NZ_JBLYIG010000390.1:0-3609 GCF_049222245.1 Nitrospira sp. BLG_2
ATCCAATATGTTTTGATGTCCGGCTCGCTGTTCATGAGTGAGACCAGGAGATAGGCGGGAAGGGGCAGGTTGATCTTGGGCCAAATCTCCTCGTAGTCGGTGGCAATTTTGATATCGGTGACGGACGGGTGGGCCGGGTCGTGGGGGTGCGAATGATAGACGACTTGGAGATCGAGTCCGTTATTGCGCATGTCCTTCTTGGCGGCTGAGAAATCCTGCATGTCCATGACAAAAGCAATTTCCGCGCGCTCAGTCGGCGATAGGCGCTCAAGATGCGCGATCTTTGCCGCATCGAATGACGACAGGTTTTGCGCGCCTTCCATTGCGACGATGTTCTTAATGCGATAGAGACGGCTGACGATCCCATCGGTTCCGGCCAGTAATCCGCAACATTCGTAAGGAACGAGTTGCTTTGCATGGTCGATGATATCGTCGAGGATATGTTGTGGAATAACCAAGTCAGCCACGATAGTCCATTAGATGGTGCAGCTGACCGCGTAATCCAGGCTCAAATCCTTGATTTTCGGATGAGGCCCGCAGAGGGGACAGGCCGAATCTTTAGGCCGGTTCACTTTCCGAAATTTCATATCCAGTGCATCGTAGATCAACAGTTTATCGGCGATCGTCTCTCCGATGCCGAGGATTTCCTTGATCGCTTCCGATGCCTGAAGAATTCCCATCGTGCCGGCAAGGACGCCAAGCACCCCGGCTTCTTGGCAATTCGGCACCAGCCCCGCCGGCGGAGGCTCGGGATAGAGGCAGCGGTAGCAAGGATAGCCTTGGTGCGGTTTGATCGCCGTCAGCTGACCCTCGAACCGAAACATGCTGGCGGAAATCAGCGTTTTCTTGGCGAAGAAACAAGCGTCGTTGACTAAAAATCGCGTCGTGAAGTTGTCCGATCCGTCCAGCACGATATCGTATTGCGAGACGAGGGGAAGGATATTTTCCGCATCGACCAGCTGATGATGGGTGTTGATGGTAATTTCAGGATTGATGGCCGACAAGGTTTTCTTACCGGAGGCCACCTTTGGCTGCCCGAGCGTCGCGGTCGAATGCATGATCTGTCTTTGTAGATTAGAGAGGTCAACGACATCCCCATCGACTAAGCCGATTGTCCCAATGCCGGCGGCGGCGAGATACAGACCGGCCGGAGAGCCAAGGCCGCCTGCGCCGATCAGCAAAACTTTGGCCTGGCTGAGTTTCAGCTGACCTTTCCCCCCAACCTCTTGAAGGATGATATGCCGGCTATAACGTTGGATTTGTTGTTCGGTGAGTTCCATGCTGTTCCCGTTAATCGTGATTCGTGAAATCGCGTTTATTGCCTCGATTAACGATTTCCGTGTAACGAGTAACGCTCTTACTCCACGACGTTCAATTCAATCGGATCGACGACACAGCCTTTAGCTCGCAGTCCGGCGACGGCCCGTTCAATTTCTACTGTATCTCCGGAAAGCTCCACATCCGCCCAGCCTGTGGTATCGCGAACATCGGCTCGTCGGACATCGGTCACGACATTATACTCGCGCCCGATTTGATAGATAATCGGCTCTCTGATCTTGTCTTCAGGAAAACGAATATGGAAGCGCAAGTGTGCCATGCTATCCTCCCGCGATCGCCGGGACAATGGAAACCTCATCGCCATCCTTGAGGGGCGTGTCTTTCCCCTTGAGGAAACGAATGTCTTCTTCGTTGACATAAATATTCACGAAGCGACGGAGCTCTCCTGTTTCATCGCACAGGCGATCTTTGATGCCGGGATGTGCGCCATTCAATGCCTCGATCATTTCCACCACGCTGCCGGCTTTTGTCTCGACCTCGCCCTGGCCTTTGGTCAGGGGGCGAAGCGGAGTCGGAATACGAACTTTAATCATGCGTCACCACCACCGTTCTTTCCCATTTGAAACGTCTTTTCGAAGTCCACCAAGCTGGGTTGAATGCGTACCGGGCGACCGACCGAATCGATCACCGCTTCCTGGGTCTTCAGGCCGTTGCCGGTGACATAGGCCACCGTCACCTCATCTTTTTTGATCACCCCTTGCTTGACGAGCTTCTTGAGCACGCCGATCGTGACGCCTCCGGCTGTTTCCGCGAAGATGCCTTCGGTTTGAGCCAGCAGTTGAATACCTTCAACCACTTCCTCGTCCGTCACCATGTCCATGGATCCATGACTCTCGGCGGTCGCCTTGAGCGCATAGTACCCATCGGCAGGATTGCCGATGGCAAGGGATTTGGCGATCGTCTGTGGTTTCACCGGCTTGAAGAAATCGCGTCCCGCCTTGAATGCGGTCGAGATCGGTGAGCAGCCTTCCGCTTGGGCGCCGTTGATCTTCGTGCGAACGCTGTCGATGAGGCCCAAGGCCTTCATCTCATGCAGACCCTTCCAAATCTTGGTCAAGAGGGAACCCGAAGCCATCGGAATGACGACTTGGTCCGGTGTTTTCCATCCCAGTTGTTCCACGGTCTCAAATGCAAGGGTCTTGGAACCCTCGGCATAGTAGGGGCGGATATTGATATTCACGAACGCCCAGCCATGTTCTCCCGCAATCTCGCTGCAGAGCCGGTTGACATCGTCGTAGGTGCCTTCCACCTCGACGACGTGCGGTTTATAGATCAGGTTGCCGAGCACCTTCGCCGCTTCAAGGTCTCCCGGAATGAATACATAGCAGTGCAGATTGGCGGAGGCAGCGTGGGCCGATACGGAGTTCGCCAAGTTGCCGGTCGACGCGCAGGCCACCGTTTCGAAGCCGAGTTCACGCGCGCGTGTGAGGGCAATGGCGACGACACGATCTTTAAACGACAAAGTCGGGTGGTTGACGGTGTCGTTTTTAATGTAGAGCTCGTCGAGCCCGAGATACGCGCCGAGGTTCTTCGCCCGCACGAGCGGCGTGAATCCTGCGTGCGGTCCCACGAAGCTCGTACCTTCGACCGGCAGCAGGTCCAGGTAGCGCCACATGCTGTGCGGTCCGTCCTCGATCTTCTTACGCGAAATAGTCTTTTTGATCTCGTCGTAGTTGTACTTCACCTCAAGGGGGCCGAAGCACATTTCACAGACGTGGATCGCCTTCGTCGGGTATTCCTTACCGCACTCGCGGCAAACCAGCGCTTTCATTTTGCTCATCGTGGTACCACCTTATCACACCCCTATGCCGATGGACGCATGGCGCATCCGGCATAGGGATCTCCATCGTCGAACAGCTCGGTAATCGTCGGATGTTCTCCGCAGAGCGCGCAATTCGGGTTACGGCGGACTTTGATTTCTCGAAATTGGGTGTTGCGCGCATCGAAGTCGAGCAGACGGTCTGTCAGCGGCCGTCCGATCCCTAGCACCAGCTTCAATGCTTCTGTCGCCTGAATCGTTCCGATAATGCCCGCCAACACCCCGATGACTCCGGCTTCTTGACAGGAGGCAACCAAGCCGGGCGGCGGAGGTGTCTTGAATACGCAACGATAACAAGCCGATTTCTTTGGAATGATGGTCGTGACACGTCCGTCGAATCGCAGAATGCCGCCATGGACCAGCGGCTTGCCGGCAAAAAAACAGGCGTCGTTGATCAGAAACTTCGCCGTAAAATTATCGACTCCGTCGATCACGACATCATAATCGCCGAA
>NZ_JBLYIG010000391.1:0-2860 GCF_049222245.1 Nitrospira sp. BLG_2
GCTCTCAAACAGCTCCTCGTACAACTTTTCTCCCGGCCGGAGCCCCGTAAAGACGATGTCAACGTCCTTTCCAGGGACGAGGCCTGCCAACATCACCATATTTCTGGCCAGATCAGCGACTTTGATCTGTTCTCCCATATCCAGCACGAACACTTCTCCTCCACGCCCCATCACGCTCGCTTGGAGGACCAATTGCACGGCCTCCGGAATCGTCATGAAAAACCGCTTGATCTCCGGATGAGTGACGGTCACCGGACCGCCTCTGCGGATCTGTTCGGAAAACAGGGGCACCACGCTCCCATTGCTGCCCAACACGTTGCCGAACCGCACGACTGTAAATTTCGTGAGACCGGTGTGGTTGAACTCCTGCACCAAGTGTTCCGCGATTCTCTTGGTGACGCCCATGATGCTCGATGGATTGACGGCCTTATCCGTGGAGATCAACACAAATCGGTCAACGCCTGTTTTCAAAGCGACTTCGGCGACCACACGGGTTCCCAAGATATTGTTGCGGATTGCTTCCTTGGGGTTGAGTTCCATCAGCGGAACATGTTTGTGCGCGGCAGCATGAAACACAATATCGGGGCTGGTCTGCCCAAACACTTCCGAGACGCGATCCAGCGCTGTCACATCTCCGACGATGGGGAGGACCCTTATATCGGGAAAGGACGTTCGTAGCTCCAACAGAAGCGAATGGAGTGCGTTTTCGTAGCGCTCGAACAAGACCAAGGCTTGCGGTTTTTGCCGGGCGATTTGTCGGCATAATTCCGATCCGATCGACCCTCCCGCTCCGGTAACAAGCAGCGTCTTCCCGGTGATGAGAGGATACAGTGCTTGCCGATCCGTCTGGATCGGCTCACGCTGTAGCAGATCTTCCAATCTCATCGGCCGCACCTGGTGCAACGAAACGGGATCACCCAAGAGCTGTTTGATGTCGGGAAGGGTCTTGATCGGGACGGCACAACCTTCCGAAGCCGCCAGGATCTTTTGCTTCACGATCGTGGAACCCGATGGAATAGCGACGATAATCTCATGTGCCTCCAGGACTTCCGCCACCCTCTTGATCTCGTCGATCATTCCGACAACGGGTATGCCGTGAATCTTCATCCCGCGTTTGACGGGATCATCGTCTACAAATCCGATCGGCAGGCTGTTGTAATTGGCATCCGACAGCATATCCCTGACCAGTAACTCACCCGCATGTCCCGCACCGACGATCAGCACCCGCCTGGCTGTCGGCCCAACGATCTGGAGCCACTCACGGAACCCCCGCACGGCCAATCGGATGCCCGCCAAATACAATCCGTTCAACAAACCGGTCAAGATGATGACTGAGCGAGGATACTGCGTAATGCCGCCGACATGATGGACCACTCCATAAAATACCGCCGCGCTGGTCAGAGAGGCCAAAAGGATCTTGCCCAGATCGTGAAGACCGACATATCTCCAAAGCCCGCGTTGAATCCCAAACGCCCATAAGCCGGAACCGAATATCAGCAACACCGCGGGCACGTGATCCCACATGATTTGCCGATATTCAGGAGAGATATCTCCCTCGAAGCGTAGCTCAAAGGCCGTCAAGTTGGCCGCCAGGATGAGGATCAATTGAATGACGATGACGACAAAAGATCGGTAAGCAAGCACGCGGTTTCCATATCGACCGGCGATGGAATGGAACAGCTTTGCCGCGGTCTGTTTCATACGCAATCTAGGGTCGGGATGCCAAACGTACTTTCCGCCAACATCGTTTCAACCGCCCGGATTACGCGATTTCCGTGCAACCGCTGCAGGCAATCGCTCAGGCTATCGACATGACGGTCGCAGCCTTCACCCAGACAGGGCACACACTCCCCTTCGCCTTGGAGAAGAAACACGTTTCCTTGCCGCTGTGATCCTTGCCTTTGCCATGGACTGTGCATTGTCGGAGGAAAGTCTTTTGGCCAGGGTCCCCACTTCACCGGATTCGACGGGCCGAACAACACAACGGTCGGGACACCGACCGCTGCCGCCATATGACTGACGGCCGTATCCGTTCCAACATAGAGCGCGGCGTGGCCTAAGAGGCAACCAAGGCCGGGCAACGTCACCTGATCGACCAGATTGACCGCATCCGGCAACCCTTGAACCACCTGCTCGCAGTACCGCGCTTCGGCCGACGCAGTCCCTGTGACGACTACCGTCACCCCATGGTCGATCAGCCATCGACCAAGGGATATCCATCCTGCGACGGTCCATGTCTTATAGAAAAATTTTGGAGAGACATGCAACACGGCGTATGGCCGAGGAGCCTGCATACGAGGAAACAGGCGATGAACGGATTCTTCATCTTCGGGTCTCCAACTGACAACAGGGGTCCCAACCGGCCGGATTTCCAACCGTTCAAGGAGCCGGAGATTCATGCTGACTGTATGGGTGTTCATATTGTCAAACGGCACCCATTCATCGAGCAACCGTCGCTTCCACCATGATTTATTGTTTGGCAAGAGAGTGCCTACGCGATATCGGCCGGCGACCCATGTGTGAAAGGTTGGACGATCGCCGGCTAAAACCGAAATGGCGAGGTCATAGCGACGCCAAATCGAGCGAAGCAATCTCAGATGAATTCCGATCCGAGGACGTTCCGGAATCGTCCAGATTCGTCGAATATCGCGATTGGCCGATACAATATCCTGCGTCCCTTCGAACACGAGCATATCGATCATCAGATGGGGCAAAGCCGCCTTGAGCGAGCGAACGACCGGTGTGGATAAGAGTACATCTCCGATTCGACGCGTACAGACGACCAACGCGCTGTTCATGTCCCGCTTCATCTCACCACCGGGTACCTTCTCGCCGATTGCGCTGCGACAATCATCCCATA
>NZ_JBLYIG010000392.1:0-3977 GCF_049222245.1 Nitrospira sp. BLG_2
ATCAACTCCGCTGCGGCTCGATTGGCATGAACCAGATAGGGAGGGACGCTAAACGGAGTCGGGTTCACTCGCGCGTAAAAGGCTTGAGGAAGACGAGTATAGGTATTGTCGAAAGAGAGCGTTTCCAGTGTGCGACGAGTCATGGGTTTGTGTAACACGATCCTCTCAATTTTTGCCAATTGTCAGCCGGCTTCTCCAACACCCGCAAAATTTACACTAGCGTAACACTATCGTTACATAGAAAGCTTACCATCAGCGTCGCTGATTCTTCAGTGTAGCTTACGAAAGACTTACGCATCCTGCACTCGTTATATTTTGTGGGAGGTTGTATGAACACATTACGTCAGTCCGTGGCGGTGCTCTTCCTCGCTGGTGTAGGGTTAGCGGGTTGTGCCTACGACTCGCACTCAGGATCAGACTTACATCCCACGACGGTGGCGGACCTGCAAGCCGTCTTACGTGACGAGTGGTCTCGACATCTTTTTTGGACTCGCAATGTCGTCTTAGATAATGCGAAGAAGGATTTTAGGTCGAAGAGCTTTTCTGAAAAAGCAGTAGCTAACAACACAAGAGAGATTGCACGGACATTCAGGTCTTTCTATGGCGAAGCGACTTCTGATCAACTCCGTACCTTGCTGACCAAACACTACGAAGCTGTGAGAGCATACTCCGATGCCACAGTCGCGGGGAATGCGCTCCAGCAGGATTCAGCCATGACTCAGCTCACTTCGAACACCGACGATATTGCCGCCTTTCTAAGTACGGTCAATCCATATTTATCCAAAGGCACGGTTCGAGATCTATTCGCCACCCTTGTCGATCATCATGTCACTCAAATCACTAAGATTCAAACACGAGATTATGCGGGCGAGGAAGCGACTTGGCCGGCGATGGAGCATCATGCCTATATTATTGCCGACACGCTCGCGACTGCCCTGGGGAAACAGTTTCCGTCTCAATTCCTGTGATCACGTTACCGAATCCTTAGGTGATTGGACAATCCTCAAGGAGGGTTCGGAGTAAACCGGCCTGAGCCATAGTGATGACTTATTCCAAAGAATGTTCAGGCACAGTGATGCCCTTATGGATACACCTGAAAGTCCTCTTGAGTGCCTTTGCGGATTCAGCTCAATCTTTCCTCCAGGCGAAGGGTTGAATCGGTTGGGCTCCCGATCGTGTCCTATCTAATCCCGCTCTGGATATCCCGATCCATCGTAAAGACAAAGATCCGCTCTCCGAGCTGCACATCGATATCCGTGAAGAGTCCCAAGATTTTGGAACCGGTGATCTCGCTGACTTGTTCACAGAGTTTGTCGCGGCCCTGCGCGATTAAATTTTGCCGGAGCCGCTTGACCATCTCAATTCCTTCGGCCGTTTTCGCCAGCTGCCGTTCGGCCGGCGTCAGAACGCCTTTGAGCCGGACGACCACGAGATCCCGCGCCACTAATGCACGGACTTCATCAGGGCCTCGCCCCAAAAACTCCTGCTCGAACTTGATGATCGCGTTGCGTATCGAGTTTTCCATAACCGAGCTTCACATATCATCCTCTAAGACGCATGACAAGGAGGATGCGTGTCGAACTGGGGCTTTTGTCTTAGTCGGTCACTGATCATGGGCCTTTCGGGCCAAGGATAATCGGTTGAGAGACCCGGTCTTTCGATTCATCCTTGACGCTGCTCGTTCATCCATATTATGCATGAAACGCTTTGAACAGCGGCGATGCCGCCGATCTTGGGAGTGTAACACCGTTACGGATCGGTGGGATCTCGGATTTCGGTGCGATGGATCGTAGGGTGACCGGCAGCTATGCGAGAGGCCGGTCGCAGTACAAGCCAACCGAGCTGTGTCGACAGGGTGTCGAGCATACCGGTTGGCTTTTGTGTTTTAAGCAGCTGGCTAGAATAACTTCAGGATGCTCAAAAAGGTTGTCCAGCAAGGCCGCAGGGAGCGAAGGGGCGAGGCGTACGCTTCGGTACGTTGAGCCCCTGAGCGATGCGAGAACGCAGCTGGCGGACTTTTTCAGCATCCTGTTAGAGGTGATGATGTCCGCGACATTGCTTGTACCGCTGCTTCCATTGATCGCTGCGCTTGTCGTAGGGGTCGGTAGCGAAGACACGCTCCACGCACGCGCGAAGATCGCCGCCTGGCCGATCGGTGCGGCCTTGTGTGGGGCCATCGCCACACTCTATGTCGTGGCCACGGAAGGCCCGATTGCACTTCGACTGTATGATCCCGTCGCGTCCACCGTGTTGGCCGTTCCGATCGGCCTGTACATCGATCGGCTAAGCGCGGTCATGATGGTATTGATCTCCGGCATCGGTACGATCATTTATACCTATTCCGTTGGGTATATGTATCAAGATTTGCACGAGCGCCGGTATCTCGCCTTGATCGGGCTTACCGTGTTTGTCCTCCTCTGTATGGTGTGCAGCGCGAATTTGCTGATGCTGTTTGTGCTGTGGCAGTTGCTGAGTTACCTCCTCTATCTCCTCGTTCACAATCATAGTCACCAAGAAACGCTGAAAAGCGCATTTCGCACCTTCACGCTCTTGCGGGTCGGTGATGTCGCCTTCCTGGGCGGGACCGTGCTGGCATACTCGCTGTACGGCACATTGGAATTTCCCGACCTGTTTGCCGTCGCCGCGCAATCGACGGCAACCGTATCCCTGTTCTCCGGTGTCGAATTCAACGGCGCGACGGCGGTCACTTTACTGCTCCTTGTCGGCGGAATGAGTAAGTCCGCCCAGTTTCCTCTGTACGGCTGGCTTCCCCGGTATCTGTATGCCCCCACATCGGTGACTGCCTTACTGCACGCCGGCATTATTAATGCCGCGGGCTTCCTCATCAACCGTTTAGCCCCGCTCTTCGGGATGAGCTCGACCACCCTGCACGTCGCCCTCGTCATCGGAACGCTGACGGCCAGCCTCGGCGCCACCATGATGCTGGTGCAAAACGATATCAAGAACATGCTCGGCTTTTCGACGATCGGCCAAATGGGCTACATGGTCATGGAATGCGGTCTGGGCGCCTTTTCGCTCGCGGTCTTTCATTTGATCGCCCACGGTCTGTTCAAGGCGACAGTATTCTTGTACAGCGGGAATGTCATTCACAAGGCCAGACAGGAACCCGTTCTCCCTCATCCGGGGCACGAAGCGAAGGAAGAACATTATTCTCCCCTGACGTGGACGACGGGAGTTCTCACGACCCTGCTGATCCCCTTACTCATCCTGCTGGCCACTCACGGCGTGCTACAAATCCCTCTGTTGGAATCCCAGGGAACCGTCATCTTTCTCTTTTTCATCTGGATCACATCTTCCCAAGCGATCCTCACGCTGACCCGATTGAGGGCCGTCGCCTCCTGGAAAGTGTCGGCGGCCATGTTGCTGACGCTCTTGTTCATCGTGTTCGTCTATTTGTTTGCCGTCGAATCGTTTACGGCATTCCTGTACCCTAACCCGGAAGAGGTGGCATCGTACTTCAAGGCCGGCGATCTTCCGGACCTGCTCTTTGACCTTCTTCTCGTGGTCTCGACGCTGGTGACGATTGCGGGCTGGATGTATCTGTACATGCGGGCTCATGGCCGAACCGTGTGGGCGCCATCGTGGATCAACAGCGTCCGGATGCGTCTCTATGTGCTGTTTCTCAATCGACTCTATGTCGATGCAGTCTTGCATCGACTGGAGGAGATCCTGAGATCCGTCATTCAGCGCCTGGATAAACGCGCCCAAGAACGTTCGCTTTGACCGACATGGCTTGAAGACACGGAGTTACCGGACATTGGCTTCTCATCCGCAACGGCGCATGAACAGAGATCGACGCTCAGTCCCTGCTTGACGAATATGGAGAGCCCGTATTAATGGTTAGCCCGTTGCGGGAGATGTACCCATCGCCCGAGTGAAACGAGACGCGAGGTCCACGCCATGCCGAATAAGGCATGGCATGCTTGTGGACGCCCGCCCTCGGCTTCGCCGCGAGG
>NZ_JBLYIG010000393.1:0-3225 GCF_049222245.1 Nitrospira sp. BLG_2
AAGCGGACGCGCAAAGGCCGCTCGTTTTTCGCGTGCAGTAATTATCCCAAGTGTGAATTCGCCCTCTGGGATCGCCCTGTGCCCAAAGCCTGCCCGACGTGCCAGGCCCCGTTCCTGGTTGAGAAAGTCAGCAAGCAAGACGGCCGGAGTGTTCAATGCCGCAATCAAGATTGCGGCTATCGCGAAGCAGGGTGACCCTTCGAGATCGGTTCCTTTACCTTCCTTGCAGTCCGTCAATCACCACACTCCTTCATCCTTGTTGCACGTGACAGCGATTGACTGACAGGTCCTCGCTAGGTTCAAACATGGGCGGTTCCTTGATGTCTGCTATGACTGTTGTTAACTGCCATGTCTCCTGGAGATGAGGCAGTTTAGTCACATCCATACCATTCTGCTACAGCTCCTGTAGGATAAACCATTCGTCGTTTCATGAGAGAAATTTCCTAACCAGCTGAAGATCAATTGCTCCGTCTCTCATCTTGTGAACAAGGCGTAACGGCACTCACTTTGCTGAATATCCAAGCATGTCTAGCGGCACTTTCTTCTTCGAGCTCAGGGGAAGATACGTTGGACGAAAATCGTTTTGAAGCCGGATATTTGTCTGATTCCGACTAGGACAATTCCGAGTCTTGATTCTTCACCGGCGTGCGTTAATGTTTTTATTGAAAACGAGAACGCCCTATCCAGGAACGGAGCGGAGACGTGGAAGACAGCGGGGAGCACAATAGCCGAGGCTGGCATTTGATCCGCACCAGGGATTTTGGGTTGCTATGGTGGGGACAGATGATCTCCCAAATCGGAGAAGGCCTCAATAAAGTCGCTCTACTCTGGTTCGTGTATACCCTCACCGGTTCGGCTCTGAAAATGACGATCGTGGGATTGCTCCAAACCATTCCGCCTTTGCTGTTCGGCCCTATCATAGGGGTTTTTCTTGATCGCCTGCCGAAGAAGGTTGTCATGGTGTGGGTGGACTTGATTCGTGCCGTCATGATCTTTCTTGTCCCGGCTTTATTCGCTCTCGACCTCCTCACCCTTGAAGGCTTGTATGCTCTGATCTTCTTGACATCGATCGTCTCGACTATCTTTGGGCCGGCCTTAGTGTCGGCTGTCCCGCGCTTGGTCCATCCGTCTGAATTGGTGAGGGCGAATGCCTTGATCCAGGGCACGAATAACATTGGGTTATTGCTGGGACCGGCTATCAGCGGCGTGCTCATCGCAATGATTGGGGCGGAAAAAGTCCTGTATGTGAATTCGGTCACCTTCCTCGTATCCGCCTGTTGTCTCATCCCCATGCGATTTCATGAAACGCTCAAGATTGGCCAAGAGGTCGGTCGCATTTCCGCCACCGTGCTCGACGATTTGAAAGTAGGACTTCGATTTGTCTTCGGCACGCAATCTACGGTTTTTCTCCTGGTTATTATCTCCGCCTTGTACAACCTGGGCGCGAGTGCGTTTGTGTTCATTCTGCCGGTATATGCAAAAGAGTTTCTCCAGGTCGGTCCGGTTCAATTGGGGTGGCTCTGGTCCGGCCTCGGGGTCGGTATGTTGGCGGTGTCCACCTGGCTCGCCACGAAGCGCCAAGGAGATCTGCATAGCCGATTGCGCCTCATTGTCCGTGGGATGACGGTCGGGGGGCTGGCGATCTGCAGCCTCAGCCTGCTCGAAACACCGTTGGTGGCTACCGCGGTGGTTATTGTCGTCGGTGGCAGCACGGCGATTATGAATCCCGTTGTGTGGGCGTTGCTCCAGGAAGCCACGCCGGAACATTTAATGGGACGCGTGCTCACGACGTTCAGCACGGGATCGATGGCCACCGCCATGGCGGACATGACCGGCTTTGGGTGGATTGCGGACGCCGTCGGCCCGGCGCAAAGCCTTATCGGGCTTGGACTGGTTCTGTTACTGACGGCAGCCGTCGCGATCCGGTTCATGCGCCAAGCGGTCATGGCGCAACGGGTTGCAGCCTAAACTTCACGTCAGGTCGCGCGGTGTCCCGATCATTCCGCCTGCCGTTCCACCTATCCTGTCGGCCCATTCCGATGTAATCTGGTCAGCTGAGATCACGTATGCGGAGACAACCGCCGTACGCATCCCGTCGGCCCTTCACGATGGATTGGGAAAAAGAGATGTCTCCTATGGTGGAACGTCCAATCCTCCGTCCAAGACGGTGGCTCCTCACGCGCGATTTCGGCCTGGTGTGGTGGAGCCAGGTGTTGTCGCAGGTGGCGGACGGCGTCAGCAAGTTGGCTCTTTTGTGGTTTGTCTATTCCATCACCGGTTCGGCGCTGAAGACGGCGGTCATCGGCCTCCTGCAAACATTGCCGCCGATTGTCCTCGGACCCGTGATCGGCGTGGTGGTCGATCGATTTCCCAAGAAGGCCATCCTGATCGTCAGCGACCTGGCCAGAGCCCTCTTGATCGGCTTAATCCCCTGCTGGGTGTCCGTGGAGTCGTTTACGATAGAAGCGCTCTACGTGATGACGTTTCTCTACGGGATTGCCACGGCCATGTTCATCCCGACGCTGTCATCGTCGGTGCCGCTCATGGTGCAAAAAGATCAGTTGACTGCCGCCAATGCCCTTCTCCAAAGCACGACGAGCCTCGGCATCATCATCGGGCCGGTCATCAGCGGACTGGGGATTGCCTTTTCCGGCTCACAGGACGTGCTCTGTGTCAATGCGGTGACCTATCTGGCATCCGCGGTATTCTTGTTTCCCCTTCGTCTATCGGCCGGGATGACGACGTCTCCGCCGGAGAGCCGCCGCACAACGGCGATTGAAGATCTGTTCGACGGTATTCGGTATACGTTGATATCCCGGCGCGCGATCCTCGCGTTGATCATGTTGGCGTCGCTCTATACGTTCAGCAGCGGAGCCTTTACCACGCTGTTTCCTGTGTTCGGGAAACAGCTTCTCTCACTCGGTCCCGCGGAAGTGGGGTACCTTTGGTCTTGGCTCGGCGTGGGTTTCCTCCTTGTCTCGCTCTGTCTCGTACGGCTCACCGAATGGGATCTTCGGCGCCGGATATCGGTTATCACGCTGTCGAGCGCCGTCGGCGGGTTGGCGTTGTGTGGGCTGGTCTGGACGTCGAACATCATGGTGGCAGCCCTGCTCGTGATGGTGATCGGCATGGGATTGGGGACCTGGACACCGATCGCCTGGGGGATTATCCAGGAGATCTCGCCCGCTCACATGGTGGGACGGGTCATGGCGCTCTACACGGCCA